>JAGSHP010000186.1 GCA_029855925.1 Candidatus Thorarchaeota archaeon
CTGTTGACGTTCATCATCTTGCTCTCTGGACTTGCAATGAGTCGCTATCAAGTTCATGTCTATCAGGACTCCGACGTGGACCTGAGGTTTGTGCGACCTGGTCTCTCTTGGGGGCTGGCTGCTCAATCGATTCTTGGGGGTTCACTGGTCTTTGCCACAATCTTCTTTTTCATCAATTCTTCCGTGACACCTGCTGCGCCCTTGCGCTTCACGATTGGAGCACTGGCGATTGTCTTCACGTTCCTGATGTGTCCCCTTTTCCCACTTCTCTCTACGATTCATCCTGTCTGGCTGAAGACGATTTATCGCGCACAGTTGCATCCCCCGTACAGTCTGGATATCGAACGCGCCTGTGTTCTGGACCGCAGTGCGCTTGCTGCACTGTCAGATCACTCACTACTGGCGCCGGTTGAGGAGTATCTCCGGTCTCTGTCCGAGCCTACCGAATCTCCCTGAGTTTCTCGGGATAGTATCTTGTCCGTTCAGCGTATGACTGCACGTAATGTTCGATGGTGATTCTGGCCGGGTCGTCCTCCGGGAAGTCCCTCAGATATCTTGCTGGTACGCCTGCATACACCTTGTACGGTTCGGTCTCCGTCTTTGGATGAAGCAGTGCCGCGTTCGCTATCAGAGCACCCTCGGCCACTTTGCTCCCCACCATGAGAACCGCTCCCATTCCTATGGCTGCATGGTCTCCAATCCACTCGCTGTGAATTGATGCATTATGTCCGATGTTCACGCGCCTTCCGATGTGCGTGACAAACGAGGGATCCGAGTGGATGACCACCCCATCCTGCACATTCGATTCATCCCCTATCTCTATCTTGCCAATGTCCCCACGGATGGAGGCCTGCGGTGCAACGAAGACTCTCTCACCAATGACAACATCTCCGATGACAGAGGCGAGAGGATGAACATATGCCGAGTCCGCAATTACTGGAACTTTCTCACCAAGCGCATAGATTACCATCGAGTACCACCTGAGGCAGCATCGGTCGTCGCCTAGAAAAGGAAATCGGTCACGTATCAGATATTTATGGCTGTGTGAACAATGAACATTGAGGAAGTCTCATGAGACTGAAGGGACTTGAGAAGGTGCGAGAGAAGGTTCCAAGCTATCCGGGCAGGCGCATCCTCTTGTTTCCTCTATGTGGTCTGGTTTCCTTTTCAGTTGGACTTCTCTTTCTCTTCCTCATAGATATTTTACCAGAGATCTTTCCAGCTCCCCTCCTGGTGACCATCGAGCCAGTGCTGCCCGTCTTAGGGACATCTCTTCTACTGGCACTCAGCATCGGTACTGTGGCATCTCTGTGGCACAACAGGGAACAGTATCGGGCCAGGTATGGCATTCTCTGCTACCAGCACGCAATAAAGCGAGGCATTGTTGCTGTTACTCTAATCCCCGCTGCGATTACGCACGCCTTCTTTCCACTGGGCTTGTTTCCCTACTCGAGTCCCGCAAATCCTCTGACCGGCATGTTTGCGCAGCCTCTTCTCGGTCCGTGGTCTCCTATTGAGATTGACTTTCTGGTCCGCCTTCTGATCAGTGTCGCCCTTCTGCTGACCGCTGTTGCAACTGCTCTTCGAGCGGTACTGACATTCGGAATCGACTATATGGTCATCGTCTATCTCTTCTTTCCTGAAGAGTCAGACCTCTGCGACCATGATATCTACTCCACGATTCGTCATCCCGCCTACTTCTCAATAGTGCTGATCTCTCTCTCGGCCGCGTTCCTCCACCTGAGCGTGTACTCGATATCAATCGCAGCATTGATCATTATTGCCCTGCGAGTTCACATAAGGAATGAAGAATCAGAACTGATCGAACGATTTGGCGACTCGTATCGAGACTACATGAGGCGAGTTCCCGCCATGCATATTCGCCTTCACGACCTCCCCGTCTTTATTCGATTTCTTAGGGGAGCGACCACCTCTTCTAGGAATGACGAATCACAGAAGCCTCGTTCTCGCCAAGCATAGATTTAATAAATCTGGCCGCTAGACAAAACAGTGGGGATTAGTATATGTCTGGCACGCCTGTTTCAGATAATGAAGAGAGTTCTAGCCCCATCTTGAAAGTTCAGGTCATTGGTGGCAGCAAGGACCGGGCTGTGGAGGGATTCACACAACACCTCTTGCCACAGGAGGAACCTAGAGTATACCGAACCTGGTTCAATATTCATTTGCTTTCGAGACTTGAGAACTTGTTCAAGGATGGGGTTGAGAGCGCTGGTGGGTTGTTTGAGATCGTCTGCATGTTCTTTGTAGCCATTGTGATAATCGGTTTTGTCCTGTTGTCCCAACTGCTCATCTTCTCAATAGTCGTTGCAGTACTTGCGCTATTCAGCGGTGGTGCCTCTCTCAAGTTCTTCAGAACGACGTACATAGAGACTCCATCTGCGAGTGTGAGTAGCGGCGGAGCTGAGAAGTTCGTTTCAGAGATGCTGACACAGGGCTCACTGGTGAGCATCGACTCGGAGGACAAATCATTCACTGCTGGCTCGATTGTCAAGCAGTCAAATCGAGTGACGAAGGCCTATCTCTATGGAATCAACACATGCCAATTCATAGCGATGGTGTTCGTTCTGGTTGAGGTCCTGCACTACTTGCTGCTCCGCTCGTGGTTTGTCGATTGGTTCATTCTTGGGATATTTGGCCTCGTCTTCCTTGTCGGGATCATCCTGATGGACGTAGGGGTTCTGATGCGGCACAAACTTGTCAAGAGCTTACAGGTCGAATCCTGAATCTCAGATGACATCAAACACGATTTCCCAGAACTGTCTCTCTGAGACCTCGGTTCGAAGTTGGCGAAGTTCCTCCTTGATCCGGTCAAAGGTCTCGGGAGACTGCCTGTCTTTCATCTCCTCATGTGTGCGTTTCACCCGGTCAGCAATCTCTTGAACCTGTTCGGGTGTGGCACGGACCCCCCCCATCTTGAGCAGGTATTCTATGAAGTTACGTCCAACGAACTTCCCGAGATGAAACTGTCTTCTACGGCCCACTCTGCTCGGGCTCATGGGCTCATAGGTCATTGAATGAGCCAGTTGACCGTGGGAATGAATAC
>JAGSHP010000302.1 GCA_029855925.1 Candidatus Thorarchaeota archaeon
CACCCGTAACGATAGAGATAGTGGATCTCAATAACATGGATCCCGATTTTGAGTTCCGCCTTCTTGAGGAACAGGTGTTTGTGGCATCCACACCAAGCATTATTGTGGAACACAACGGCTCTCTACGACTCCTATACGCAGGCGAGGTTCCAACACACGAGGGACTACGCCATGCAGTTGAGGTGTGATCATGACCGAGATTAAGACAACAACAACAGGGGACGGGGCACTACTTCATCAGCGAGAGAAGAAACTCCCCCGCGTCAGAACAACACGAGGCACGATGGAAAAGTTCAGTGCCAGTCGTATTGTTGAGAGTCTGACTCAGGAGGCTGGGCTGAGCCATGCAAATGCTCAGCTGGTTGCCAGTACAGTAATGGACCGGATTGTCGCGTCGGGTATCAAGTTCCTATCAGGTCCCCTCATCCGAGAGATGTGTAATAGTGTTCTTGCGGAACTAGGGTTCGAACGTGAGCGAATACGCTACACACGTGTCGGCGTTCCAATGTATGATCTCGACCAGTTGATACTTAATCCGGGTGATCACACATCCAATGCCAACCTGATGCGTAATCCCGAGACCATTGCCAAGCTCGTTCATGACCAGGTGATGGAACAACACACTTTCCTTACAATCCCTCCGCACCTTGCTGATGCTCACCTTCGTGGTGATATCTACATCAAGGACCGCGAGTACTTCTCCACTCGCGACTACTGTGCGACTTGGGATCTTCGCCAGATATTCCTGCTTGGAATCGCACCAGACGGTCTGGGCGGAATTCACTCCTCCGCGGCAGGACCCGCTCGCCATCTTCAGGTTGCCATTAATCATGCCGCCATCTGGCTCGCTGCTGCCCAGAGTAGCTTTGCTGGCGGACAGGGCTACTTCTACTTCAACACGTTTCTCGCGCCATTCTTGCGTGGCAAGTCGTACGATGAGATCAAGCAGTCTGCACAGCAACTTATCTACACCCTCACACAGCAGTATGTTGCTCGTGGCGGTCAGGTAATCTTTTCGAGCATTGACCTGACTCCCGGCATTCCAAAGATCATGCGCGATGTCCCTGCTGTCCTGCCCGGTGGCGCGACCCAGGCCGGACTGACCTACGAGGACTTTGACCATGAGGCGAATCTCTTCTTCAACGCCTTCATGGAAGTGATGCTCCAGGGTGATGCAAAGGGCAAGGCGTTCAACTTTCCCAAGCCCAACATAGTACTTCGCAAGGAGTTCATGAGGCCGGAGTACGACGAGTCATGGAGGCTCGTTGCAGAACTGACGGCAAAGTTCGGTTCACCCTATTTTGAGAACTATCTGAACTGGAGGTCTTCCATTGAGGCGGGCTGCAGTAGTTGCTGTTCTCATCTCTGGACCGCTAGCACAGAGGAAGAACTTGAGGAGTTCAGGAGTGGAAATATGGTTTTTGGCGCCTCTCAGATGGTCACTCCGAACTTCGGGAGGGCGGCATGGATTGGTCGTACGGATGAGTCACGTTTCTTCTCCAAGCTCGACGAATATCTTGAGCTCTCCAAGGAAGTGATCCTTGAGAAGAAGCGCCTGATGGATCAGCTCATCGCCAGTGGGAGCGTTCCATTCTATACGCAACCCAAGCCCAACGGTGACCCACTCATCGATATGAGTGATCGTGAGTTTCTCATTGGGACTGTTGGATTTGAGGAGATGGTACATATCATGACCGGCGCTCACCTCCATGAGCGCGAGGGCACAAAGTTCGGAATACGCGTCCTCAAGTACATCAAGGAGAGGGCACAGGAGTTTGCGAAGGAGACCGGTCTACACTTTGGCGTGACACGAACACCTGCTGAGAGTGCTGCTGGTCGTCTGGCTCGAAAGGACTGGAAGGCCTATCCCGGTATCAGAAAGTACCTGAAAGGCACCGGGCCGACTGAAGTCTACTATACAAATTCGACTACTCTTGATGTTGCTGCTCCACTCCCACTCAGTGAACGTATTAAGAAGGAAGGTATGTTCCATCCGTTCCTTGACGGAGGGGCGCTAACGCACATCTATCTTGGCGAGGCGAATCCGGACCCCGACGCTATCTGGGCTCTGACCAAGAAGATTGCGACCAGCACTCTCAACAGCTACTGGGCTTTTACGAAAGACATCCTCTCTTGTCCGAAGTGCTACTACCAGACTGGTATCGACTGGAGAAGAACATCGTTCACATCTATTACCGAGCTTGAGAATATACAG
>JAGSHP010000136.1 GCA_029855925.1 Candidatus Thorarchaeota archaeon
CAATGAGAGAGTATAGATTGTGATCGACTATCTGCGAGAAAAGGGTCTTAGACTAACTCCACAACGACTTGAATTAATCAGAGTTCTTGAGGAAAAGGGAAAATATCACCCATCATTTTCCGAGATCTGCGAGTCAATATGGGAGAAGCACAAGAATGTCAGCCAATCAACCATTCTTAAGAATCTCACAACATTCGAAGAGTTGGGGATCATTCGTGCGTTCTCATTTCGCGGCGAAACGCGCTATGAGCTGAATCCACAGCCTCATGTCAATGTTATCACTAAAAATGGAAAGATCATGGATGTTGAAGATGATGAGTTGACACGGATTCTTGGTGATCTGGTTGAAAGAGTGAAGAAGAAGACAGGAGTTCGTGCGAAAAACCTACTAGTTATCATCGAATAGCGAATTCTGTGCAGTGGTCGTATTACTTCAAGAGGACATTCCAGTTATGGGATAATGTGATCTTGTAGAGAGTGCTTAGTTCAATTGAGATTGAGTCGTGACAAAAACTTTGGTCAAGCGGTTGGTGACACTCATCGAAGCAATAATGGCATTGGGCATAGCACTGGCTGTTTATACAGCTGGATTTTCAGCAGCGACTGCAGGAATTATTGCAGCCATGATCGCTCTCATTAGTGTTGCTATTCAGATGCTACTAAACATTCTTTTGCCCGATGAAACAGGTTCAGGAGTGGTATTCTATGAATATCCTTGCCGTCGCGAAATACGAATGACGAGTGGATGTGGTTGGTGGATTCATGGATGTACTGACGGTGATAGCAACATTCTTTGGTTTCAACCATATGATGGCCATCACATGATGACATGATTCGGCATGGGTTGCGCGTAGATGTGAATAAATGGGGGCCCAATGAGAAAGCGGTCACATCAGTGATGAGAGCTGCCAATTGGATTTCTTCCATTCAACTGTGTGTTAGCATTTTTCGCCGTGGTGCTCCCGTATTTCTCAGTACCCCTTGTTCTTGCGAGGCATCCGCTTTTCTATTGGCATGTGCTTTCGATACAAGGTATCACCAATTCAATAATGATCCTTGGAAACACATAAGGTCCGACAATTGTGGACACTAGTTGGCGATATTTTTCGTCATGATAACTTCAGTCGTTACACCAGTGCCCTATGTGAACAAATCCCTTGCAGGCGAGAGGGAAAGGCGCATTCGTGAAACGCTGCTCCCTGATCCCCTCAGTAGGCAGAAGATTCTCACGGCCAAGATTGTTGTGGGTTTGTGTTGCCCATGATATTTCCATATTCGCGGTGATTGCTACCCTTACATATAACGGCTGTGTCCATATCGTGCCCAAAGCAGCTTGAATGCCGAGGCGGTTTCCCACTACAGTGTGGACATTACCACGATCCCATTGATAGTCTTCTGTCAGTTTCGTGTCCTGCTATACGTCAGTGGCACTGGGGTCATGATATCCTGCATCGTCAAGGACCAAGCCACCGCTGAGGCCACCAACAATCTTGTGCTCTTACTGCCAACCATGGTGCTTGGATTCCTCTGTTTTACGGGAAGCATCTCTCAGTATGGTGAAGTGTTTGGATTCATCGTGATGCTGATTGCGTGAAGCCCGTTTCGATATCCTAGTAAAAGAGTTCAATTGAAACCCAAGATTTGCTTGATGGTTGATACCATGACTCGTTTCAATCGTGAACGTGTTGTCCCGGAAGTTAAGAATTCGTAGGAGTTTGGGCGTTTCGTTGGGGGGTGCATTGGTTATATACTATCCAATGCACACTAAATACACAATGTAACTTGGGCGCAGTATGAAAAACAGGAAAGTGGTAGAAGGGTCCCCTTCAAGCTGACGGAGTATCAACAATGAACATTCATATATCGGATAATAATGCACAATTGCCACATTACCCTGTCTATGGAGGGGCGAGCAATGGTTGGTACTTCAAGTCCAAGCCAAACCCATTCATATTGAGTGGCAGCGAACCGCTTCGTATAGACAATGCAAATCAAGCGCAGACTAAACTGCAAGTAACTCATGGCATTCTATTACGGGAACTGTGCGGAGTTGGTGGATAGTGACAAAGACCATGTGCATTATTCTATCCCATGATCTCACAGATGATCAAGTGGCTGATGCTAGGAACAGTCTGAACATTACAAATTCATCGATGTTGCACATATTGCCAAAACTGGAACCCAGGGGTATCAGAGTTGATACGAAAAGGCAGGATGGTGATAAACATGACACAAAATGAAAATAACAAGAAGCTGAATGAAATGGACCTTTTGAATCGAGCTGCATTCTGTGCATTTCTCCTTTCAAAAGCGAAGAATACGAAGTCATCACAGGTCAATCTACTGTTGGAGGTGCTGTCCCAGAAAGAGGGGCGAAACGGGATCCTTCTGGTTCAGGAGCATTTGATCTATCAATCAGGAAAGCGAGGAACATTACCAGAGAAATTCAGCAAGCAGGTATTCAATGATCTGCTCGATATTTTAAATGAAGTGAAGGACAACACGGAAGCAGAACAACTTGCAAGAGAGTATCTACTTCATATTAAGAGGCTATACACAGGCATCGAGGGACTCATTCGAGGTGGTGTGACGATTGATTCTGTTGAGGGGGCGTTCTTCAAACTTGCAAAGGCCGCTCTAAATGCCCCACGCAATGATAGGGGTGGACAGGGGCAATCACATCAAGACAAGCAGAGGAAGTATAGACGCAGATAAAAAGGGGTTGCCTGAATGATGAGTGAGGATTCCAGTAGAATAAAACTAGATGATTTCGATGAGTTCAGATGTCGAACAATTATCTCTGGTCATATAGAGGCACTGACCCAATTTCATATCGGAGCCGCCACTTCAGGAACGAAGTCCGATAACCCGGTAATTAGAGTCAAATTGGGAGAAAGGGATGTCCCATATATACCGGGGTCCAGCATGAAAGGGGTCATTCGATCATTTCTTGAAGGAGTTCTCGGGTCGGTGGGAGATAGGGACAGAGTTGTATCCTATCTGTTTGGATCTTCAGACTCCTCAAATCCAGTTCGAGGCCATGTTTCATTCATAGACTGCCTGCCCTTAGATCATG
>JAGSHP010000413.1 GCA_029855925.1 Candidatus Thorarchaeota archaeon
GTAGATGAGTGGGTCCCCTGACTCTTGTTGAGAGGCACTATTTACGGCACGCTCAAGATTCTCTATCCGGTTTGCAAATTGGACTAACGTCCTTTGAATTTCCATCAGCTGCTTATTCACACCATCCAGTGCGGATATAACATCCAGGTCATTTTGCTTCTCACTCAATTGAACTCACTCATACCATTATCAGATATCCTATAAATAACTTCATGTATAATCTCATAAAGCTATCGTGTGGAGATGGGTCTTATAAACGACAGGCATCTGCTATTGACTGCCTGCATTCTTCTTTTTAGCAATATTGTGTACAATGTCAAGATACACATCTACTGCATGGAGCATCTGGTCAACTACAATGAACTCGTCTGGCTGATGAGCCTGTTCTATTGATCCGGGCCCCAAGATGACATTGACGATTCCTATCTTTGGTTGCAAGACGGAACAGTCTGTTCCGAAAGTCGCTGCAGTGATTTGAGGGCGAGAACCGGTGACTCTCTCAAGCGCTCCAAGAGATACCTCAACAATAGGAGCATCAGATGGCGTGACAACTGCAGGCTTGCCATGAATGTACTCGATGCTCACGTGGTCAGAGAGCCCAGCCTCTGCTATACGACGACGCATCTCAGCAAGAATTCCCTCAGTGTCCTGTCCCTTTACAAGGCGCATGTCTATCTGGGCAGTGCAGCTGTCTGGAACGACGTTTATCTTCACACCGCCTTGAATCATTCCGATGTTTGTGGTGGGCGATCCCATCAACTCGGTGTCCTCAAAGGGATAAGGGGACGAGGTGAGAACATCAAGGGCTCTTATACAGAGCGAGATTGCATTGAGTCCCTCCTCTGGTCGAGACCCATGAGCAGCCTTGCCTCGCGCCACGACGCGTGACCACAGCATGCCCTTCTCCCCCACGAGGACCTTCAGGTCGGTGGGCTCTGCACAGACTCCAAATGGAATGCCCGATAGCAGTCCACTCTTTGCCACCGCCTCGGCTCCTGAGCATCCACTCTCCTCATCGGACGTGGCAAGCATCACAAGAGGAACCTTCGGACGTTCCTCAATGTACTGAATCATTGTTTCTGCAAGTGCGGCGACCGGGCCCTTCATGTCACAGGCACCGCGCCCGTACAATCGTCCATTGTGAATCTCCCCTGCAAAGGGATCAAAGCTCCAGTCCTCCAAGTCGCCCACGGGGACCGTGTCCATATGTCCATGTATGACCAAAGGGCCAAGCTCGTCCTCGTGCGTGTAGAAGATCAGATTGGGTCGATCCGAGGACCCTATGGACTTGCAGGCGAGCCCAAAGCTCTCTAGATGGTCCCGTAGGACCTTGGCAACCTCTGCCTCGCGACCGGGAGGATTCTCCGAGTTCGTGGCAATGAGGTCTCTGGTCAGTGTGATGACTCGTTTCGTGTCTGCATGCATGAGTGATCACGAGCAGAGAAACATGCAGGGCCCTATGAAGGTATCCTACGGTGCACAAGTACGATTGAGCCGCGGTAGACAGACCTCAATTCATGCGAGACCTGTTTCAGAAACA
>JAGSHP010000415.1 GCA_029855925.1 Candidatus Thorarchaeota archaeon
CACGGGAGACCGCAAGATCACCGCACAGGCGATAGCCAGCAGCATCGGCATTGACAACGTGCTGGCGGAAGTAATGCCTGCTGACAAGGCCTCTAAGGTCGTTGAGCTGCAGGAACAGGGACGCAAGGTCGCCATGGTGGGCGACGGCGTTAATGATGCTCCTGCAATTGCACAGTCTGATGTCGGCATTGCGTTGGGCTCCGGAACTGACGTCTCAGTGGAGACTGGTGACATCGTCCTGGTGCGTGATGACATCCGTGACGTTGTCACTGCCATCTCCCTTGGTCGTAGAACCATGTCCAAGATCAAGCAGGGCTTTTTCTGGGCTCTCATCTATAACATGATCCTGCTACCATTTGCTGCCGGACTACTCTATCCCTTCACAGGATGGGCTCTTCGACCAGAATGGGCTGGGCTTGCTATGGCTCTCTCGTCGGTGAGTGTTGTGACCAATGCGCTGTTCCTCAACAGGTTCAGGCCATTAAAGATTGAGGTCACACCCGTCATGGAGAAAGTCGTGCAAACGGTCGCAGTTGACCCCATCTGCAAGATGGATGTGGACATAGCAACAGCGCAACTCTATTCTGACTACAAGGGGAAGCGTTACTATTTCTGCAATCCCTATTGCAAAGAGACCTTCGACAAAGACCCGGCGAAATACGAGGACCAAGATGTGCGAGTTCCAGTGGCTCCCACATCCTGAAGGTCCTCACATAGACGCGGAGATGAGGAGTTCGGTGATCCCCTCACAACACAAATATTAGGTACGATTCTCAGCTCGAGTTTCGAATGAAAATGAATGATGTAGTCGTTATAGGCGGAGGCCCTGCAGGGAGCTCTGCTGCGTTTCACGCCTCTAAACTTGGCATGGATGTGGTCCTGCTTGACAAGGCGAAGTTTCCCCGCTTCAAATCTTGTGGCGGAGCACTATCTCACAAAGCCGTCCCTCTCATTGGTCCAAAGGCAAAGAAGGCGATAAACACTCAAGGGGGGGGCATCGTGGTCTATTCTCCAAAACTGAGACGTGTCCAATGGGAGTCCCCGCAGAGTTTGAACTTGGTGATTCGAACAGAGTGGGACCATCAATTCTTGTTGGATGCTGCTGATGCAGGTGCCGAAATTCACGAGGAGAGTATGGTCACAGACGTTCAGCCTCATGATGATCACATAACTGTGGAAACTCGAAACGGTCTCTCATTCGATGCGCGATATGTGGTCATCGCTGACGGCTCCGGACTAAGATCCTACAAGAAGAAGCTGGGGTTCACTCAGCCATACGATTACATGGCTCGAACTGTGTGCGCTGAGACTCCCATGAGTGATGCAAGAATTGACGAGTATCTCGGTGATGGCCGTGAGATCAATATCTTCTTTGGCGTTGTGCCCCGTGGATATGGCTGGGTGTTCCCAAAGCGCGGATACCTGAATGTGGGCATCGGCTTTGGAAATGAAGCAACCCCCGACCGAAATCAGTTTCAGATCTTTGACGACTTTGTCAAGATGCTCAAAGAGCGAAAGATCATCCCGCCCGATTTTGATTCCTCTGGGCGCAAACCTGCAGCAATCCCGTTCAAGAAGCCCTTCACACCAATAGGTCGCGGCAACATTCTTCTCGCTGGGGATGCGGGTGGATTTGTTTCGCCAGTCACTGGTGAGGGTATCTACTATGGTATTGTGAGCGGGGAGCAGGCGGCAGCGACATTTCATGACGACATGGAAGGAACTCTGGAAGGCGATTTGGTCTCTTCCTACACGCAACGATGGATGGACATCTTCGGTGACGACATGATCAACCATGGACTGCCTCTAGCCAACTTGATCTACAAGTCCCTTCGGAGAATGGAGATTGTCGTGAAGCTCATGGCCAGTGATGAGCAGACCCGAGATGCAGCCTCGCGGATGATTATCGGACTTGAGACCTACAAGGAGGCCAAGTCCAAGATTTTCCGGCGCGCTCCAATATCCCTTCTCAAGTCGTTACGGTCATGATTAGTAATCAACGAACCCGGCTTCAATGACTTCGAAGAGGTCAGGCATGTGCTCCTTGAGGAGTTCAATGGGGGTCTCCTTCTTGACCATGACGAGAATATACTCGCAAGCATCAGCACCCTGTGCCTTGCATCTTACCTCTCTGGCCAGTGCGTGGAATGCTCCGTCATTGACTAGAGCTGACCATGTCTGTGCGGCTCCCTGATATGCTCCGGCTGGGAATGCACAGAACTTGTGCGGGAACTGAATGTTTCTGCAGAAGGGGCAATCATCATCAGACCAATGATAGATCCATACTTCATGGC
>JAGSHP010000171.1 GCA_029855925.1 Candidatus Thorarchaeota archaeon
GCGACGACTTCGAAGATGTCGACGGGTTCGCGATGGTAGTGTCCTCAGATGTGGACGAGGGGTTCTATCACAAGACTGCCGAAGTGATTCGTTCCCATTCCTCTGCCCCGATAGTTGTGGTCCCCGGCTCGGATGACGAACTTGAGACCGCGAGGAAGTTCGAGGATGATCTTGATGCCCAGCTCTGCGATTCCGTTTCCGAGGACCCCGTCTATCTGGTTCTGTCACTGATGGCCACGACGCTGCTGATCGATATGCACCCCGAGCTTGCGCGAGAGACGTGGGCAATCAGATACGAAGAGGAAGCGGTCTCTCCACTTCAAGAGGAAGAGGAACGTCTTGGACATCAGGCATTCATAGTCACGGAGAAGAAGACTGGCAAGTCGGTCTACACATACTACTACGAGTCTAAGTCGCGGGTCCTTGAGCGAGCACCGAACCTGATAGCTGCAATTTCGATGTTCAAGATTGACTCCTCTTCTGCAAAGACCGAGGTGTTCAAGACCGGTACTCTGAACTTTATCATGATCGAGTCTGGGGACCTCGCTTTCACGCTCATCACTGGCGACCGGGACAATGTAGATGAGCTCAGAGAGAAGTTCTCCTTCCTCCCTGATCTGTGGGCTGATGAGAACCCTGATGGCCTTGCCTGCACAGAGGATGACCTCTACAAGTCGCCTCCATTCACCCTGAAGCTGTTGGCGACCCTGCCCCCTGAGTATCTCCTCCCGCGAATGGTTCCGTTCAAGGTCAAGGAACCTGATTGGGACCGGTTCGAGTCGGAGATGGTGCGCGACTTCCTTCAGGCGGTCTGGAACAGTCTTGATGGTCAGATCGATCTGCAGCGTATTGCCTATGGGGGCGGACCCCAGATGACCCTTGGTGCAGTCCACCTCCTACGGCGACTGGGGGCGATTGATTTGAAGGTCGTTATCAGGTCGAATGATGTTCTGAAGCTGGCTCGGCAACCAACGGCTGAGGTTCGCAATATGTACTCGAACCTTGAACAGATATTGAACGAGTTGGACGGGACCAAGACAGTATCCGAGATTGCACGGGACACGGGGATAGACAATAATATTCTTATTACTGTCTTCACAGAATTGTATAAACGTGGCATTGTTACCCTTCGAGACTGATTCATATACAACCCAAAAAGCTTCATAGCCACATTCTAATCGGTATGGCTGTGCATTTGATAATGCGACCCCACGTGAGGCGAACAAGACATGATTCATAATGTGATACTCGTGCACAAGCAGACTGGAGAAGTCTTAGCACGAGTCAGGTTCTGGAAGATCGACTTCACAGAACGTCATGTCAAAGAGTTCCTCATCGGATACAATGACTTGCTGAACACGGAGGGGATATCCCCCGACACTCCGATATTTGTTGAGTCGCACAAGGTGTTCCATGCCCCGGTCGGGGAAGAAATGCTTCTCATCTTTGCCACTGACGGACGTGATGAGGACCGCACGATTCGCTACAAGGTGCGTGAGAGCGCAGCCCGCGTGGAGACCAGTCTTCGAGGGAACACACTCAGCTACATCCGGGACAATCTTGATGACATCCTTGGCGAGTTCGTATTCACACACTTCAAGGTCTCATTTGTAGGGTCAGGTGGTGTCGGAAAGAGCACACTCCTGCGTCTCCTCTTTGGAAAGGAGCCGGCACCCGGTGGGTACGTTCCAACCATCAATGTGGCAGTTGACTCTTCGGAGACCATACAGTTCGGTACCTTTCTGGTGACTGTCTGGGACTTTGCCGGGCAGGCTGTCTTTCACGACCTGTGGGGATTCTACTTCCAAGGCACTGATGTGATCTTTCTTGTGACTGACAGCAGTTTCCGCAACGTCATGCAGACCAAGACGCTCCTCCGTAATATTCGAAAGGAGGCTCCGGCGGTTCCTCTCTTCATCATTGCCAACAAACAGGACCTCCCCGAGTCAATGCGAGCTGACAAGATTCAGCGTCTTCTTGGCGCGCCAACCTTTCCGATGGTCGCCACAGACAAGACCCGACGTGAAGAGTTCATCCGCTTCATGTTGGAGGTTGCTGCGAAGACCGTAGGTGTCGATCTCCCGAATCGACCTCTCAGCGAGATGATCAC
>JAGSHP010000010.1 GCA_029855925.1 Candidatus Thorarchaeota archaeon
GTACATCCCATCAATCTCATTCGAGGAGATGACAACACCTTGAAAGGTGTCATACGATGAGGAGTACAGGTAGGCACCGTAGGACCCATTCGCCGCAGCCGCGCCGAAGACGGAAATGTGGGATGTAAAGCCAAACAACATTCCAAAGGTCGCATTATTGAACGTCCCGCCGTTCACCGTGATTCCCGTGCAATTTCCAAGGATCAGCTGGCCGTACAGAGAACCATCAATGGTCCCACTGGTGAGCCCCCAGAAGTAGCCGATAGGTTTGCCATTGACCGTGTTATCGGTACCGATGACGTGGTACCAGTCCGTCTCGGTCGTCGAGTAGATGGAGACACCATTGTCCACGAGCGTATTGCCCGTCAGAGTCGCATTTTCTGAGCGTCGGAGATAGGCTCCGCTGAAGGTGTTGTGCGAGAAAGTGTTGTCCTCTACGGTGCTGTCATCGGACCCATAGATGTACAGTCCGTGATCGCTGTTGCCAACGAGAGTATTACCAACGAAGGTGTGACCCGACCCGTAGCTGACGTGTAATCCGTTCTGACTATTGTAGGCAATCGTATTGTTCTCAGCGAGATCGTTCGAGGTATGATCGAGATACAATCCTGTTCGCGCATTCCAGCTCATTGTGTTGTTGACGAACGAGCCCTCATGTGAGATGGTATAAACACCGTATTGCTGGTTGTTTGAGATGACATTATCCGATACGTACGCACTGTCAGAGGATTGGTCGATGTATAGACCGTGTTGTAGGTTCATAGAGATGTTGTTACCAACTACCCTACAGTGATCTGAGCCGTAGAGATACAATCCCTTCTCCGTGTTTTCTGTGAGGTCACTGTTAGTCAGATTGTTATGTTTGGAGGAGTACATGTGCACACCATCACTGACGCTTCCTGAGAAGTCGCAGGTGTCGAGTGTATTATTGTCAGAGTAGTGTAGGTAGCTGCCGTACCAGTCGTATGATGCGACAACATTTGTGATAGCGATATCTGTTGAATATCCGAGCTCAACACCAACTGAGGTATTACTGAAGACGCCTCCATTCAATGCAACACCTGTGCAATTTGCGAAGATGATCTGCCCGTATTGGGACCCATCAATGATTCCGCCTGTGAGATTCCAGAAGTAGCCGAGCTTCCTGCCGTTAACTGTGTTGTCAGTGGTCACGTCCTGTTGCCAGCTGGTCACACCTCCATAGGTGAGAAAGAGGCCGGACTCCACAAAGGTATTGTTAGCAATGGTAGTGAGTGGCGCATTTTCAAGACACAGTCCATATTCCGGTGTCGAAGTAATGGTACTGTTGGACAATGTGACATTCTCGGAGTACGAGATGTACAGACCTTCCTCCATGTCTCGGATGTCACATCCTGAGATCACCGCATTGTCTGCATGATCGAAATGGGCACCCACGAATTTCGAGGTTATGGTATTATTGGACAATGTGATGTTCTCAGAGTTCGAGATGTACAGACCATACTGCATGTCTCGGATATCGCATCCTGAGACCACTCCATTGTCTGCAACGTTCAGATGGATGCCAGTACCAGAGTTGCCTGAAGTGCCAACAAGAAGGCACCCCTTGATGACAAAATGCACACTGGTGCTACTAATCACGATAAGGTTGCCGGAGTTCGTAATGTTCAATCCATCAATCACGTAGGGATTGGCTGCTGAGCCGTCGCCCGGCCAACCTTCAGATGAAGCCTGAGATGCAAAGTCAGCGTCCGAGGTTATAGAGATGGGATCATGTTCCGTATAAGCCGTCACAAGTCTAATGGTGGGCCCGGTCTCCGGGGAGGAGCCTGATGAACCATCGTCGGAACTGCCATTCTGCAAACCGATGTTTTGAGGGAGCCACATCGAGGTTGTCAAAACAACAGCCACGAGAATTATAAGAAATGCTCTACGAGCAGAAATAGATAATTGCATATAATCACAGTTATCAGGTCTTAAGATGTCATATATATCAGTTACTTGCATAGTATCAAGCCACGCACAACCGACATGTCAGTGGAAGTCGATTCCAGATGTGTCACGCTTCCGGGGGATGTGACTGCAGGTCTGATCATGCTGAGTCATTCAGCAGCGACTCGATGAAATAGTCCACACTGAATCGCTCCTTCGTCAGTTCGATGTACCAGGGGATCTTGATGTCAAGGGCCTCAATGATCTCACTCACTGAGAAACCAGACACACCCAGTTCTCTCACCTTCTCCATCATGTCTCTCAAATAGTCAATCCTGACCTGCACATGTTCGTGGGGGTTGAGAATCGGACCGCGATGCGAGTCGAACAACACCTCAATGTCCATGGAGTTGATTCGCTCCATCGTCTTGATCATCAAAGGGATGTTCTCGTCAGGCATTGCAATGTACTTTCGAGAGGGGAGGGGAACGGCATCTGCCGAGAAGAGCCACTTCTGCTCGGGCTCGTAGAACCCCACCATGTCATGGAAGTGTCCCGGTAACTCCACGGTCTCAAAATGATACCTGCCCACTTCGAAGAAGCCTGGCATCTCTTGTACTGCCTCGACTCGTTGAGGCTGGCCCCATACGAACCTGAAGAACTCAGGTAGCTCAGGTGGGTGCTTGAGAAGCTCGATGTTCGAACGCCATGCAAAGATCTGTTTGTCAGCGAGGCAGGAGATGCCGCCAACGTGGTCCTCGTGCGCGTGCGTGATATAGATCCTGTCGATGTGCTGGGAGCCTACATATTCTTTGAACTCGGAGATCGCGTTAGTACAGCCCGCGTCAAAGAGCGCGTCGCCAATCTTGAACGCATAGACCCACATGATGGGTTCCCTGTCATCCTGAGCCGTTGCGGTCTTGATGCATGTGACGCCGCTGTTGAATGGCTCAATCTCAATCATGTGGCAGTACTTCGCATTCGCTGTACAATAGTCCTCTGGTTTGGTGCTACGAACATTGAATGCGTGAGAAGAATGATGAAAATCGTGAGGGATATGTCAAATCAGACATGTGATCAGGCAACCGAACTGCTCACCACTTGGCAACCACACTAAGATATTTACCGACTCGCATCAAAATGTATGAAAGCCATTGCCTATCAATAGCATACTTTGCAATATTTCTAAATCCGATATGCAATAGCGTGCAAGTAACAAGCGCTACCGAGAAACTAGCTTGCAAACCGCCGTACAAAGTACTTGAGAGACTCGTTATTGCGACAGCCCAACTGTAAATCGTAATTTTCAAGAATAGAGATCATAAATTCGGTTCGTGTCATGCCACGTGGACATATTCGATTGAATTGTTCTTTTATTGCATAGTTCTTGTCAGTGATGCGTGAAGCACTAACCTGCCTTAGCCAAGACATCCTGACACCTGCAAGATACCAGCTCTCAATCATCCGTTTTACTCCGACAAATCGATGACGGTCCAGTTCGTCCGAAAACTGTCCGCTGATTGCCTCAAACAGTTTGGTATAGCAGGGATAGCGATCCATATCATGGACGAAGATATATTCGCCTGTTCTAGCCGCAGCGCGCAGATATTTCACCAATTCTTTCTTAGACATTCGAGCGTATTCCACAAATTCAATCTTAGTGTACTTCTCTCTCAGCAACGGTTTCAATA
>JAGSHP010000159.1 GCA_029855925.1 Candidatus Thorarchaeota archaeon
GTGTATAAGAGACAGCCAAAGAAGCACACGCCGCCTCCCAAGTCAACAACCACCGCGACAACAACACCACCAACGCCTCCGAAGAAGCCAGCCTCAAGGCCTCCACCTTCCAAGACTACTGCCGCTGCTGCACCAACAAAGGTCACCACTGCTGCAGGCGAGGAGGAGATCGCGGCTATGATTCGAGAGCTGGAGCAGACAGATCCTCCAGAGGGATACCGTCGAGAGCTCTTGATTGTCTATAACGAGCTCTATACTGTGACAGAACATAGAACATCGCTATTTGGACAGGAGAAGATAGAGCGAAAATTCGAACGCGTGAAAGACCCCCCTGAGGGGACATTCATGGCTGAGGGATTTGTTCCTCGTGTCATAGTCAAGGACGGCAGGGTATTGGGCATTGAACTGTTGAAGGGCACTCCAGATGCAATACTCAGCCCAATCAAGACCGAGATGAAAGAGCGACTCAGTGACCTCATTAGTTTCTTCAAGAGCGAGGTAGAATCTGAGGAGGCTCCAGTGGCAAAGACGAAGCGAAAGAAAAAGCTAGTGGCGAAGTGAGTGCTGGTCTTGCTATGCATCGATATCTATACCTGAAGAAGGTATTTAACACTTCAATACAAGAAACGAATAATCAGCGGAGGCATAATGATGTCTGTTCAACTTGATCCTGCAAAGGAAAAAGAGCTAATAGAATTACTAATGGGACTCACCGATGTTGCGGACCTAGACGCGATTGCTGTTGTTAGCAGGCAAGGTGTGAAGATCTCTTATTTTGCTACAGAAGACTCGGATGCGGACCCAGACCTCATGGCTGCCGTCAGTGCGGCACTTCTGGTTCAGGGGGAGATGGCAGCGCAGCGACTTGGACTTGATGAGCTATTTGAGGTTGTGATTCGAGGGAGATCAGGATTTGTAGTACTTTCTCAAGCAGGCGACTTCTTGATCATGGGCTCAGCCAAGGATATTACGTCGATGGGACTTGCCGTCACTCAGATGAGGCGCTACGCTCGAGAGATTGGCGAACTGCTTGCAGGATGATATGGAACTGGAGTCTGACCAGTGACAGATTCTACTATTGTTCAAGTCGAAAATGAGATATAGTCGGTAGTATGGGACTCGGACTGGAGTTGACACAATGCAGTCTCGTATCACCGACCGAGCAGCAAATCTTCGATATGCCATTCGCGATATTGTCGTTGCAGCAAGAGAGTATCAACAGAGAACCGGGAGTACTCCACTTTACCTCAATATTGGTGACCCGATAAAATACGACTGGAAAACGCCCGATTTCATGACTGACGCTCTCTGCGAGGCAGCTCGGAAAGGTGCCAGTTATTATTCCCCCTCTGACGGCCTCCCTGAGTTGAAAGAGGCTACTGTAGAGAAAGAGAAGCGTGTGAATGGGATTGATGTCGACGCCGAGCGTGTGATAGTCACTGCTGGAATCTCCGAGGCAATCCAATTCCTGACTGGTTCGCTGGTACATCAGGGCTCCGAGTTTCTCATTCCCGGTCCCGCTTATCCCCCTTACATCTCCTACGTGTCCTTCTTTGGAGGAACTCCAGTGACCTATCGCACCATTGAGGAGGAGAACTGGAGTCCGGATGTTGACGATCTGCGAGCTAAGATCAACGACAAGACTGCAGGAATACTGGTGATAAATCCAAACAATCCGACAGGTGCGGTATACGATAGCAAGACTCTGCAAGATATTGCAGATTTGGCAGGCGAGTACGGACTGCCACTGATCACTGATGAGATCTACGATCAGCTGACATTTGATAAATCTCAGACCCCCATGGTGCGGGTTGCTGGTGATGTTCCGGTCATTGGTTTCAACGGCATCAGCAAGGTCTATCTGGCACCGGGATGGCGTGTTGGTTACGTCTACTTCCATGATACGAATGGCGAACTCGACCCCATTCATGATGCGATGATTCGCCAGGCCAGAGTCAGAATCTGTGTCAATGCCCCAGCTCAATGGGCGGCGATTGCTGCTCTCAAGAGCCAAGGACCTCATTTGAAAGATATGATGCGCCGCCTGCGTGAACGAAGGGACCTCATCTGGAAACGCCTCAACGAGATCGAGTCGGTTTCCACACAACTTCCTCAGGCAGCCTTCTACATTATGCCCAAGATTGATCTGAGAGGGCGGTGGGCGAACGACACAGAGTTCGTGCTTGATGTCTTGAACAGTACGGGTGTGGTGTTCGTGCCAGGTTCAGGATTTGACCCACACTATGGTGCCTCACATTTCAGAAGCGTCTTTCTCCCACCACCGGAGATGATATCTGACGCTATGGACCGTCTTGAAGAATTCATGCTGAAAAAGAAGTAGATGCCGAGTTCTACAGCTCGGCTTTCTTCTGTTCAATTGTAGTCTCGATGCCTGACTTGAGGTTTTGGAAGAGGTCCTTTACACCACGAATCCTCTGTGGTATCACAGGATTCTCGCCAGGGCGCAGGGCTGGAGAACTGGTGATCTTATCAACATCAGCTCTCAATTCAGCGATTCTGTCTGAGAGATTCTCAACAGACTTCCTCACTTGGGTGCGTCTTGTAGCCTCTGAGGGGTCATCTGTGGTCGATGCAGTTGGCAATAGACTATAGACGGAATCAAGCTCTGCCTTCAGGTCGGAGAGCTTCTGCTTGAACGCATTTGTCGACTCGACTACCTCTCTTATGCCAGTGACAATCTTGTCCCATTCGGCAAGAGCACCGTCGACCTGAGAGTCAACTGCCGTGGACTCCTTTTCGAATCGCTGCATGATCTCGTTTTGAAGACTGATCAGCAGTCCACGTGCATACACCTTCTGGGCCTCTTCGCGTGCTGCCCGTAATTTCCTGGTCAATTCATCATCGCCGAGAATGCCATCGACGACATCAATGATCTCGTTGATGATATTGATTCTGGCACGAGCGGCATCAAGCTCCTTGTTTTTGATTTCCTCTCTGGCCTTGGTGAGGGCTCCGGAGAGTCCTTCAATGACCCGTTGAATCGGTTCCTGCTCGATGTCCGCCGTGCTTGCTGTGTCCTTCAGAAGGCTGATTCTCCCATCAGTGACATCGGCGTCATGTTGAAGCTTCTCAGTCATCTTGAAGTCGCGCAGCACGAGCGTCCCTGGTCCTGCCTGAAGACTGTACTCGGTCTTCAGCATGTCAGTATAGGCACCCTTCACAAGAACCTGATACTCCCTGACACCAGCGAGCTCCTCAGCAGCCTTAGCATTGACCTCGATGGCAATCTCTTGGCCTGCCTCAACCGTTCCAAATGTCTTGGACTTGTCGCCTGCTGTCATTTTGAGACCGTCATCAAGATGCCACTCAAGACGTAGTTGCATAGCATCTCCATCGCCGGTGTTCTTGATAATGACTCTCAGTGGAAACTCCTCACTGAATGTCATGTCCACTGGCAACTCGAGCCGTGCTGATATCTTTGGAACCTTCAGTTGACCTCGTAGAATCTCGCGGGCCATGTCCAGACCTTTCTCAACGTATTTCACGAACTGTTGTGCGTTTGCGTTTGCCAGTGCCGTCCTCAGTTCGGTGACAATGGCATTCTCAGCTGAGGCGAATGAGTCAATGTTAACGGACCCTATGGCTGTCTCCAATAGTTGCGGAATCTGACTGAGGCGGATTGTCGCAGGGTATTGGATCTTTGAGGCATTCTTTGCCATGAAGGAACGAGCCGTCTGGAACGCCTTGTCTTCCATACCAATCATCAGATAGATGAGACTGGCTGTGACAGCAAGAGCAACTCCCTTTTCAGTCTCTTTTGGCTCACCCCACATCAGGTATTCGTCTGATGCAAGGAAGAGATCTTCCGCAGCGGCCGAATAGGTCCTGATTGCTTGATTGGAGTCTGCCAGGTCTGAATACACATCGCCGGCCATGCACATGTTGAGTGCAGCATTCTTGTAGCTCTTTGATGCGCGGTAGTTGTCTGCGGCCTTTTCGAAGGCCTCAGCAGCCTGAGCGTAGACCTTCTTTGCCTCTTCGTACTTGCCTCTCTGTTCAAGTGTTTCTGCTGCAGTAATGTATTTCTGACCAGCCTCTACAAAAGACTGGTTCAGAGACTCCTTTGTCGCCTCTTCTATTAATCTTCTAACACCCTCATCCGACATTTTCCGAACCTCTTTTTCTTTGAACTCTTACTCTCAAGCATGGACGATGGTAGTCCTTGAAACCGTTGATTGTGCTAGTATACTTCCCTTGGTGAACGTGTCAATCTGTCGGGAAGTGCGCCTCCGTGGCCCTCGATCACAAGCTCGTACCCTCTTCCGATACGACCCTTCTTGGCAGTCTGAAAACCTGACTTCTCGATGGATCGCGCATTGCGCTCAGCGGCACGACGTTGAATCATGCTGACCCCTGTTGGAACAGTAAGTATGAGCTTTTTCTGTGCATCATCCACTTTCAATGTAATTGGCGTGGTTGGTTCGCCAGTACATTCGTGGAACTTGTTGTCTCGATATTCTAGGATCGTCATCTTTGCAATCCCACCCTATTTAGGTTAAGGCTATAATGACTGTTACCTTCGGTACATATTAGCGTTTGGTGTGTCGAAGTGGCACCTGAATCTGCAGTTTGGAACAAATCACGGATGGCACGTTCGAATGGAAAATTAGCAATGACACATTCTGCGTCAATGGTGTGAGAAGAAAAAGGTATAGGCGGCCCAAGAACCGAGCATTATCCGTTCCGGGCCTCAACTCAGTATCTGAAATTTTTAGTCCGGCGGAGGAGGAGGAGGTGGTACATCATCCTGCCTTGTATCAACTGGTGCAAGAACAGAGTCACGTTTCTTCTTAGTGAAGAAGAATCCGACGATAATGAGTACAAGACCGACCACTGCGAGTAGGGCACCGACTAGCACAGATTGGTCGCCAACGAGCATTATGC
>JAGSHP010000179.1 GCA_029855925.1 Candidatus Thorarchaeota archaeon
ACCATCTTCTTGTACTTGTCACCCTCAGCATTGAGAAAGATCTGCGTCGCTATCTCAGGCAACGCGTCCTTGTACACCTCGGGGTCCTCATCTGAATCTAGGACCAAAAACACCATGGAGGGCAACCCCTTAAGGTGCATGTTGAGCCCACCGTAATATACGGCGAGCTTGAACTCTTCAAAGGCAAGTGCATTAAATCCGGGACGTTGTGACTCTTCGGTCTCCCCAAGTGTCGCAATCCCATAGATTCGCATTGATGTGGTGGGGTCGAGACCCTTGTTCAGACCCTTAGGGGTCTTGGCGGTCACAACAGGTCCCAGTTCATCATCCCATTTCAACACAGCTAGACCTAGTGGCATATCTCAAACTCCATTATACTGATAAGATCGAGCAAGTTGATACCCAGACAGAAAGACCTTGAAACATCTCGAATGGTCCCGTAGCAAAGCTCTTTGTTTCAGTCTAGATATCCTGTTTGCGCTTACTGACTTCACAATTAGCTCGTAGAATTATTAAGAGAATCTCGCATGAATCTCTCCTGAAAACAGAGCATCATTCAGTTCGCAATCCATCATCAAACGCTTCATCATCGAATCCCAAGAACTGAAACGACCATGTTGTTACCGAAGCCACCGATATTATGACACACACCAATCTCAGGCTCACTTACTTGAAGTCCGGGTGGTGCCTCTCCACGGAGTTGCCGCACGAGATCATGTATTTGAGCGATTCCAGTTGCTCCTGTGGGATGACCTCGAGCCTTCAGTCCCCCAGTTGTATTGACCGGGTAGGAGCCGTCAACCTCAGTATCACCCGAGCGCAAGAGGTCAATTGCATGTCCTCGTTGTGCGAGACCGATATCCTCCATGTCTATTAGCTCAAGAATGGAGAAGGCGTCATGTAGTTCCCATACATCAACATCCGCGGGTGTTATCCCAGCCATGCTGAAGGCAAGGTTTGCAGCCTCCACAGTTGCATTGAGAGAGGTCACGTGGAGGCGATGTTGGACTGCAAGATAATCGGTCGCATGACCAATCCCAAGTACCTGAATGGCTTGGTCCTCGGGAACAAGTTCGCGCATGATCTCCTTTGATGCGAGGACCACGGCTGCAGCACCATCGCTGGTCGGGCAACAGTCATAGAGAGTCAGCGGGTCAGCTACGATTGGAGAGGAAAGCACCTTCTCAACGGTGACCTCCTTCTGAAAGTGAGCAAGGGGATTCTTTGCGCCGTTTCTGTGCGCCTTCACGGGGACCAGAGCGAGCTCCTCGCGAGTAAGACCATAGTCATGCATGTATCTCCGGGCCACTATTGCAGCCAGTGCGGCGGGAGTCCCACCGTACAGCGTCTCATTTGAGTACGACATCATCTTGGAGAGAATCTTCGAGGCCGTGCCTCTATCAACGCTCGACATCTTCTCAACGCCAATGACCAGCACCATGTCAGCGAGACCCGAACCTACCATTGCCACTCCAGTTTCAAACGCACTCGCTCCAGCAGATGGTCCCGTCTCGACTCGTGTGGCGCCTGCAGGAACAAGACCGAGCTGGTCAGCGAAGAGAGTTGAGAGATGACCCTGGCCAGTGAACTCATCAGGATTTTGTGAACCCACCACAAGTCTGTCGGGCTTGATGCCCAAAGACTCGGCATCACTGAGGGCACCGATAGCTGCTTCTTGAGCAAGTTGCGTAATTGATTGATCAAGCCGTCCAAACCGGGTCATTCCTGTACCGATGACGTAGATGGGTCTCAAGAAGATCACCTTGACTATTCGATAAGGACAAGCAAGTCTGAGGGAGTCACCGCCGAACCTGACTCTATATTGACCTCTTTCACAACACCGTCACATGGAGCCTTCAACTCATTGAACATCTTCATGGCCTCAAGGACGCAGACTGTGTCACCAGCCTTCACAGAGTCACCAACACTAACCTTGACCTCGGTGATCTTGCCGGGCATAGGAGGATATACACCACCCTCCACCTTCTTTCCAGCACCAGAACTTCCCCTGGCGACTGTTGGGGCTGCCTCCTTTCGCACACGGCTCCATTCCACCTCTCGTGTGGAACCATTGAGCTCGACTGTCGCCTTGTTGCCTGAGCGACTTATCATCTTCAGGGTATGATCAATAGATGTGTCGTTGATGGTCCACGTGCCATCTTCGCCAGCCTCGGGTTTGAGCGTGAAACTGTGGTCGCCCACACGAACGACCAGAAGACCACCCTCATCAAGACGCTGCACGGCGACTTTGAACTGGTGGCCATTGAGGGTCAGATTGTATTCCTGGCTCATTATGCGACGCCTCCGTTGAGATTCCTGCGCATCAGGTCTCTCCGGCCTGCGATAGCCCAGACGGACTCACCACGACCCCATCCTCCAGCGTTGTAGTTGGGACTCTGAGATACAAGTGCCTCGTGACTGCTCTGCGACCAAGAGGAGCCAAGTACACCCTGGGGAGCACCAATTCCTGTTACACTGGAACTTGTGTGCAGTACCGCTGCAATGATTGCCGCCTCCTTCTCGATTGGCATACCCCCTTGATGTAGGCGTTGTGCCTTTCGTTTCAGGAAGTCAAGGGCATACTGCGGGAACAGTGCATATGATACTTCATCACGAGGGAGATGAGAAATATCCTTCAATGCCTCTTTTGCCTTAGGTAGTTCTGGCTCGAGGAGGTCTGCGGGGCGACAATCGATTGGTTCTTCATCGCCTATGATCAGTCTCTTTACTTCGGGATCGATTGGCGCTGGGGGGCGACCGTAATATCCCCTGACGTATTGCTTGACCTCATGGGGGACTATCTTGTATCGCTCACCCGTAATCACATTGAGCGTGGCTTGTGTACCAACTATCTGGCTGGAGGGTGTCACCAGTGGGGGATAGCCAAGTTCTGCGCGGACTCGTGGTACCTCCTCCAATACCTCATCATACCTGTCAAGCGCGTTCTGCTCACGAAGTTGATTGTCAAGATTAGAGAGCATTCCACCGGGAATTTGAAAGACGAGGACACGAGGATTCACTCCCTTGAGGCTGCCCTCAAAGGCCGAGTACTTACTTCGAACCTTGCGGAAGTAGTCCGCAATCTCAGCCAGCAGATTAACATCGAGACCCGTATCACGAGGAGTGCCCTGCAATGCCTCAACAATCGATTCGGTGGCGGGTTGTGAGGTTGCAAGTGCCAGCGACGAGATTGCACAATCGACAACGTCCACCCCAGCGTCGGCTGCTCGGAGGTATGCCATTGAGGCCATACCACTCGTATAGTGAGAGTGTAACTGGACTGGGAGACCCACATCTTCCTTCAGGCGCTTCACAAGATCATGGGCGGTCTGAGGGGAGATGAGACCCGCCATGTCTTTGATACAGATCGAGTCTGCATCCAATGCTGCAAGCTCCTGAGCCATCTCCACGAACTTGTCCACGGTATGCACTGGACTGATTGTGTAGGAGATGCTTGCCTGAACATGACCTCCTGCCCGCTTGACAAACTTCATGGATGCCTCCATGTTGCGGACATCATTGAGCGCGTCAAAGATTCGAAAGATGTCCATTCCTGCCTCCACAGCGTAGCCAACAAACGCCTCAAGAACGTCATCAGGATAAGCACGATAGCCGACACAGTTCTGCCCGCGAAGCAACATCTGAAGCTTTGTGTGTGGGAGTGCGTCACGGAGAACCTCCAATCGCTCCCAGGGGTCCTCATCAAGAAAGCGCATCATAGAGTCAAAGGTCGCGCCACCAAACATCTCAAGAGAGTGGTAGCCTACCTTGTCCAACTTGTCGCAGATTGGGAGCATGTCCTCTGTTCGCATACGCGTTGCCAACAATGATTGGTGTGCGTCGCGCAGTACCGTGTCGGTAATCTTTAGCCTAGTCATTGCCCAGTCAGAACCTGTTGTGAATGAATACTATATAGAGATTGAGATTCAGTAGTTTAGTGTTTGATAACGCGAATCAGTCAATCAACGAATGTCATACTTGTCGTGTTTTATTGTTTTTGTGTGACTGTCGCTCTTGCTATGATTCACAATGGCTTTGACTTTGTCTGTTCTCGACTATTAAAGTCATAGAACTTCTAGGTGCAGTAATATTCAAAGATGAGGCGATTTTTGAAAATTCTTAATCAAATTGATCTAGAGCCGCCCGCATGGGATGTTCAATCATTGACAGGCATTAGTGTTCGTGATTAAAATGAACGTTAATGCACAAAACAAACTTTGGGAAGCAGACTTCCCCGCCTGGCCGGAGCCTGAGGCGCCTTTTTGAACAAATAGGAACCCAGCAACATTGGATCCCTATCGACACCGCAGGACCTCCGAAAACAAGAGCCGAGTCGCGGATGACATCCGCGATTCGCAACCACCTCTTTTTTGTTTCAATTCGATTCCACTACAGGGGTATGTTCCCATGTTTCTTAGGCGGGCGCGTCTTCCTCTTGCTAGAAATGACATCCAGTCCCCTGCAGATCAGGGGACGGGTCTCATGTGGTAGGATGACCTTGTCAATATAACCAAGTCCTGCAGCGATGTACGGATTCGCAAACTTCTCTCGATAGTCTGCAATGAGTTCTTGACGCTTCTTCTCGGGGTCTTTCGCAGACTTGATCTCTTTGCGGAAGATGATGTTGCACGCTCCCTGTGGACCCATGACTGCAATCTCAGCAGTGGGCCAGGCGTAGACGAGGTCAGCTCCGAGGTTCTTACTGCTCATGACGTCATACGCACCACCATACGCCTTCCGCGTGATGATCGTGATCTTGGGAACTGTTGCCTCGCTGAATGCATAGAGAATCTTCGCCCCGTGCCGTATGATACCGCCCCACTCCTGAGCCGTCCCGGGCAAGTATCCGGGAACATCCATGAAGGTAATGATTGGAATATTGAAAGCGTCGCAGAATCGAACAAAGCGCGATGCCTTGTCTGAGGCATCAATGTCAAGAGTCCCAGCCAGATGAGCAGGCTGATTCCCGACAATACCCACAGACCGTCCATCAAACCGCGCAAATCCAACAATCATGTTCTTTGCCCAATGTTCATGAACCTCGAAGAACTCGCCGTTGTCCACGACTCTTGCAACAACGTCTCTCATGTCATAGGGTTTGTTCGGGTCATCCGGCACCACCTCATCAATCGACATGTCGACATCATCAGGCTTGTGGCCGGTCTTGATCCGCGGTGGGTCCTCGAGATTATTGCTTGGCATATAAC
>JAGSHP010000416.1 GCA_029855925.1 Candidatus Thorarchaeota archaeon
CTCTACAAGCTATTCGCAGAATCATCCATACAAATCGGAGTTTCTTCCACAGCACTGTTCGAGGGGCTTGCCTTTGGTTTGAAAACATTCTTGATTGAGGCACCAAGTGTAGGATTCCTCAAGAAACTGGAAACTTCGGGTTATGCAACAAGAGTATCAACTCCCGAAGAACTACTATCACATCTCGACAAGGGTGAAGAAACCAAATCGTTCAATGCAGACTATTTCTTCCGTCCGAATGCAGTAAGAAACATCATAGACTTCTTGGACCAACTAATCCATACAGAGAGCGGATGACTATCTGTGACCTTGTTCACCATTATCATCGACGAATCGATGGCTCTTGATGAACTCGTCTCGAATCTTTACGGCAATGTCCAAGTCCTCGTTTCTTTCTGGCCGTAGACTTTGAAGTCTTGCATAGTATGCACGTGCATCTTTGACATATTGGGTATCAACATCATATTTCCTTGCCAATTCCTCAGTCATATCCAAAAGGGATGAATAAAGTGGGAACCAGAATATGTGATCTTTTGGACTTGGAACATATTGGTATGGGTTTCGTTCCATGCTTACTTCCTGAGATGGTGCCCACATAATGAAGACTCTATCATAGAGATAGCCTAGGACCAGAAAGAAGACGAGCAATGCAGCCGAAAATGCGAATGGTCCCAGTGCACCCATACTTGCAAAGAGAGGAACATACTCAAAGTACGTAATCGCGAGCAAGAGGATCCCATAGAACAGTCCCCAGATCCCTCTGATTTGAACAATTCGCCATTGCTGTTTCATTAGCCATTTTCTGAATCTCATTTTCAATTCCTCAGTAACAAGATTCTAGCTGAAAAGTACTCCCAGAGACTTCCTAAGCCTCTTTGCTTTATCCATATCTTCAGTGCGCGCAACATCTAGCTCGCTATACTCTTGGAGAAATGCCAATACCCTGTCAATACTCGTAGCATCCAGACCTGCTTCCATAAAGACCTGTCGAATAGTACTGAACAAAGCAAGATAAAATGGGAAGAGCTGAATATGGAGATACGGTTCTGGAAGGTACTGATACGGATTTCTCTCGAACTTGACAATCATATCAGGCGACCAAATGCGCAGTCTTCTGTCATAGATCCATCCAAGTGATGCCAAGACCATAAAGAGAGGTAGTGATATGAACAATATACCTAGCACAAGATATTCGAGCGGCACGGTATCTGTTGCTGCAGTCACGGATTCTGGCACAAATAGAACCACATAGAGTGCCCCGAAGACCAATACATCCTGTAGCAGACCAGTCAGTGACTGAATCCAAGTCAATCTCAGAAGCTGAACTTGGAAGCCTAGCTTGATCCTAGAACGAAGGCCGATTGGCCGTTCAGCAGTATCGGCACCCTGAGCAAAAGGGTGCTTTTTCATATATTCCTTTGCGGCTGGAAGTGCTGAAAAGATATCGCGCTTCACCAATTTTCTCTTGAAGTATATGTCCATATAGGCGATACTGTCTGGAATTGCGCGGGTGGATAGATTCAGTTTTGTAAGGGTTTTGTTTAGAACCAGTAGAAGGGCATAGAGTATTGGGTAATTGAAGGCATAGGTCTTGTAATTGGCTACGTACTGGTAAGCGTTTCTCTCAGTAGTTGCCTGCACCTGCTGGCTCCACATCTTTGCTTTTTCATCATAGAGCCATCCCAGTCCCATGAACAAGAATACAAGAAGAGTTCCGAGGACCAGTGCACCAATAAGACCCTCATCAGCAAGAATGGGAACATACGGATAGTACTTCCGTCCGAGAACGAACATACCCAACACGAGACCAAGTAGAGACCTGATAGTGCCAACTCTCCAATACTGCTTCATGATCCACTTCTTTACCAAGACAACCGCACATCTCCGCGTATCACAGTGCAAATGAGAGGACACCTTTAATTAAGCTTTCTTCAATACTCTGGAGGTTTCACGAAGTCGCTATCATCTACAAAATGAGGTGGAACAGTTTTAACTCATCTAGAGAGCAGTGACACCCATGGTGCTCAAAGTTGTGTTCAGCGAAGACTTGAGAGGGAGTGAGAAAGCTAAGAGGACAACCCTCATGGATGTAGTTCTCAGGTTATGATGTGATAGTTTTTCAGCGTGTGTCAATATGAGCCAATAAGTAGAGTTCAATCGGGAAGGATTAAAAGTCAAAGACCAAATGAACGGTTCATGCATGACGAGTCGGCTTACACCCAGCTTGCCCGGAAAATTCAGACGCGCCGGGCCGTAGTAGGGGTAGTGGGAATTGGCTACATCGGTCTGCCAACAGCAGTCATTCTTAGCAGAGAAGGATTTCATGTCATCGGTTTTGACGTAGACTCAAAAAAGGTCGACTTGCTGAACAAAGGTACAAGCTATATTGATGAGCCCGAGCTCCCAGAAATTACTAGAGAGGTAGTTGAAGCAGGAAGACTAGAGGGAACCGTTGACTTCGAGAGAGCATCGGATTGCGATGTTCTGATTTTCTGCACACAAACGCCCCTCAATAGCGCAGGGATCCCCAACTTGGACATCCTCTACGATGCAGTAAGTTCAACAATACCATACTCACACCAGAACCTGCTTGTGATTTGCGAGAGTACAGTACCTCCCGGTACCACCCAACACATTGCCGACATGTTCACGTCCACGGGACGCTTTGAGATAGACAGTAGTCTTTGGGCCAGTCATTGCCCTGAGAGGGTCTTGCCAGGAAGCGTCATTCAAGAGTTCTATACAAACGATCGCATTGTTGGAGGAGTGTCGCCACACTCGACAATCCTTGCAAGATCTGTCTATGAGTCATTTCTCCCAAGGGAAAAGATCATTGAAACCAATGCTACTGTTTCCGAATTCGCAAAACTATCAGAGAACATATTCAGAGATGTCAACATAGCACTCGCGAACGAATTGGCTATGGCTGCAGACAAGTTGAACATCGATGTGACAGAGGCGATTGCTCTAGCAAATCGTCACCCCCGAGTGAGTATCCATAGCCCAGGCATAGGTGTAGGGGGTCACTGTCTCCCGAAGGATCCAATTCTCCTCATTTCAGCAATTGCAGAATCCGAAACCCAATTGGATATCATTCGAAAGGCCAGGGAGATAAATGACCATATGCCAGAGTACGCAGTCAACAGACTGGCACAAGTTCTAGAGAACAGTGATTTTACGGGACAGAGGGTGTTGGTCTTGGGGACCACATTCAAGGAGAACGTGGATGACACACGAAACTCACCCTCAAAGGCTCTGATATCATCTCTTCTTACTCGAGGCGCAATTGTAAGGGCACACGACCCTAAGACGCACGAACGATTCGGGGCCCAAGATGCAGAGGATTTCAAGTCTGCGATAGAGTGGGCAAAGATTGTCATTCTAGCTGTTTCCCACTCTGAATACCTCAATGAACTCCCGCATGAAGATTTGAATGGCAAGATTTTCTTTGATGGGAGAAATGCATTTGAGCCGTCAGATTTGAGTGCGTCCATATTCTTGGGAATCGGAAGGCCAACTACGTCGAGAGACGTATCTTAGTTTCAACATGGCCTGAAACGTGGAAGTCAAATCAGCATTACGACACTGGAAATATGTGACTATGCATAAGTGTAGGCCGTCTTGATCACATTTTCCTGATTCTCCCAGATGTATTCTCTACGGGCATGAGCCATGATCTCTGCCGGTGGAGTTTCTGGGATATTATCAATGGTTTCTTGGAGGGTTTCATACCGATCAAAAGCATGAACATAGACATCGTCTGCGAAGGACTGTTTGATTAATTTGTTGACAACCACCTGTAGACCTGCATGAAGGTACTCGTAATTGCGATTTGCGTCCGAATATGGGTGCCAAGGATGCGGAAGCCAAGGGGTCAGACCTATCGAGTATTTGGAAAGGGCAAGCATCATGTCCCTGTGACGGAGACCAGCAACGATATCAAATTTCAGAAACCTTGTTAGTCCAGTCATATCGCGGTGCGGAAAGAATGTGGGAAGACTAAAGTCACTTCCAACATAAACGAGTCCATTGCGCGGGTTGTCTTCAGGGAGCCCCTCAACTTGTGCCAGAGTCGGAACGTTTCTAGTCACACCAACCCACTTGGATCGCCGCCGATGCTCTCGAGCTGTGTTCTCATTGGTTGTGATGACAGGGTACTTCCGTAAGACGTGTGCCTCCCACTTGGGAATCAATAGCATGAGCGGACGAGAAGATAGACCTCGCGGCAATTTCCTTAGACCATACTTGAATGCCTGTTTGCTCCAATATTCATGGTCATCGTACACAACAGGATAGTCGGTTGACAATAGAAAGTGTGCCACGATGATATTGTGAGCGTGAATGACATCGGGTTTGACCTCTTCGATCTTGTCTAACCAATGCCTCTTAATACGCGGGTCGAACGCCACTTGAAGATCGTTGCCTGTCGGTACGTGATATGTTCGTTCGAAGGCATCGAGGTTTTGATAGACCACTGGCCGCCCTCCGATAAATACAAGCTCGTGACCTTCTTTTTTCATAGTGAGAGCGGTCTTCTCAATTCTGGGGTCAGGAAGTCCACCATGCGAGATGTGAAGGATTCTCATTCTTTTGGCCTCTTCTTTTGCTCGAGTAGAGTCGGCTAGCAATTGTTCTCCGCTAATCGGGGAAAACCAAGTAACAGTCGTCATGTATAGTCCCATCTAGATAAACGTGACGAAAGCAACGGAGAGAACAGCATTGCCTGAAATACTAACGAAAAATGAAGGTCGTGGAATGGTGGAACCTCGTCAAAGGTTGAAAGACCACAAGCATACTATATAGGCAGACATCATCTGAATTCGCCAACACCTGAATTAGATGAGCCGGGAGATAAATCAACTGAGGGGCCAGAATGATTGCAAAACGTTCCAAAGGAATTACATATTTACCCGGCCAGACACAGCCGTTTTCTCCAAGACTCTTGAACTTGTAGACGACACACAGACATATATGACAAAACTACAAAGGGGTGTCCCGCAGCAAACAGAATGGCTTTGCCGAATAATTTAGAGAACCCAATAGAATTCGTAGAAATGGAAGTAGACAAGAATGGAATGGCACGTTGGAAATGTGTTGGTCCTGTCTCCGCACACAGATGATATGGAGCTTGGGGCAGGCGGAACTGTCCGGCAGATTATCGAGTCAGGCGCAAAGGTCAAATCGATTGTCTTCAGTGACTGCAAGAAGAGCGTAGACACCAGTAGATATCCTATAGACGTACTCAGGAATGAATGTACTGCTGCAGCCCGACATTTGGGTATAGATGATCTTACAATCCTAGAGTTTCCCGTTAGGGAATTCCCAAGGCATCGACAAGACATTCTCGAAACGATTTACAAGGCTGGGCGAGAAGAGGAATTCGATATGGTGCTAACGCCTTGGCGTGGTGACATACACCAAGACCATCGAACTGTTGCAGAGGAGGCCCTTCGGGCATTTCTAAAGCGCAAGGTGACAATTCTAGCCTATGAGGTACCAGGTAATTGCCCAGGATTCCGGCCTCAGGTGTACGTTCCACTGGCAGAAGAGGATGTCACGAAGAAGGTCGAGATGCTCCATCTCTACGAATCCCAAGTTGCCAGACGGGGCTATTTTGAGATTAATGCCATAAAGTCACACATGGGATACTACGGCGCACACATTGGGGTTCCATTTGCAGAAGCCTTTGTTGAAGAGAGAGTGGTAATATCAATAAAATAGCTAACAATGGGCGTTAATGTAAAGGGGATTGTTGTCATATCCTCGTCCCCATTGAATGCTTCGCCACAAGGTGAGTTGATCGCCACATTCAGAACAAGTCAATAGTGTGGTCGTGCGTTATGAACATCTATCCTGTCCGAGACGCCCATACGAAGTTCTTGCGCGCACAGGCCATGGCCTCAGTGGGGGTCATTCAGTCTATCGGAAGACCGGAGAAGGCATTGTGGTAAGGCATTCGCTTCAAACGGACGAGGACGATGGGACGAGCTCGGTCACAACTGCTAGTAACCCTAACCTTCAAGATGCGGTCATTCTCTTGTGTGACGGTCAGTGGGTTCCATTTTTCTGCGACGCAGTAGACGCCGGATACTGCTCAGAGTCAAATCAAGAAGAAATATTCCCATCACAAGGACTGCTCCAACCAAGATCGCATTGCTAATCAACTTCGAAGAAACAATCTCTTCGATAGTAAACGCAGGATAGTTCTTATAACTGGCCCAGCGATCATGAAACGTCTTGAAGATGGTAAGATTCGTGTAATCATAAAGATAGCCTGTAAAAGCAATGTGGATTCGATGATACCTAACAGGGGCCAGTTTGAGCGGTTCGGCCAAATGATATCGTGTCCATCCAATAGGCAAATCAAATTTGTACAGATTTGCTGCAGCTGATATGACTCCAAGATTGAATATATGTTCAATTTGGGTTGTGTTGAAAACCAGATGAGCATTGTAGAGATGATAGAGGGCTATCAGGAACCCATTCAGAACAAAGTATGGAGTGTAATCCGGCTCTATTTCGTTCGGCACAAGGTACTCAGGGTACCAGTGTGTGTTGTCATCGAGAATGTATAGATTTCCACCAAGCCGGAAGGGAATCTCGAAACTACGTGCAATCATGGATGCGAGTTCGGTATACGTCTCATTGTGATAGAGTTTGTAGGCAAGGGCTAGAGCATGCAGCGCCTTCGCATCAGTCATAGATTGATACCAGCCTGCGGGCAGGTCCCAGATTGAAAAATTAAAATACCAGTGGATAATGCTAACAGTCCCGTTTTCCGTGGGCACATGAATTACACTCATATGTGTCAGAAGCCAGTTTATGGTATTATTAAAATAAATACCTGCAGTCTGATTTCCCTTCATGAATTGATCATAGTAGCTGAGAGCCGCATTGGCTGTAACGCGGGGTGTTGTCTGGGGGCCGACGTAGACACCAGCTTGA
>JAGSHP010000066.1 GCA_029855925.1 Candidatus Thorarchaeota archaeon
GCCATTGCCAGGTCCTGTCCATACTGCATGATCTGAAGAGCGAGCTTGCCAACATCTGGAAGGCTCTTGATGATGGCGACGACATTCCGTTTTGAGGGGTCTGCGAACGGACCTGCGAGAAAGTCTGGTGCTGCAAGTGCAAAGAAGTGAAGTCCGTGCGATGAGAGCTGTTTGGCGTTGATGAGCAAGCGGCGCACCTTCACCGCAGCCGGCGTGGGTGTCACCCCCCATGCTGCCTCCACAGCCTTTACCGATGCCAGATGATGTGGCTCGGGACAGATGCCACAGATGCGTTCAGCAATACGCGGCACCTCTTCTGCAAATCTCCCCTCCAAGAACTTCTCAAAGAATCGGGTGGACGTCACATTGAACTGAACATCCTTGACCTTTCCATCCTTTCCCAGTTTTATGGTGAGGTCTCCATGGCCCTCGAGTCGTGTGACTGGTTCTATTCGAATGATCTTCTCACCCGTCATTTTGTATCACTCCTCTCTGCCGTAGCAATCTTTGATATGAACGAGGCAGCATAGTCTGTGAAGTAGAATGAACCAATTGGGTCTGGAAACATACTCTTGAGTTCCTCAGGACTCATGTCGGTGATGGCACCGAGTGCGGCAATGATCTTTGCACCGTGGTCCTTTATCGAAGGAGGAGGTCCAAAGCATCCCTTGCATGGCGAGTTCGCGGAGGGGCACTGGGCACCGCATAGTCCAATTGTGGCAAAGCCAAGACAGAGATATCCCTGATCGAGAAGGCATTTGTTCGGGTCTATATGCCCCTCGTAGGTTCGATGGAACTCTTTGATGTGCTTCTCCTCACGCTCCCGCGGACATTCGTCGCACACAGTTCTGTCTGGAAGATCAAATGGCTTGCCTGTGAGAAGGGCGACCACTGCGTCGTAGATATTGTCACTCGTCGGAGGACACCCGGGAATTATGAGTTCGAACGGTACGATGTCCGGGTTTGGCACAATATGGTCCGTGAAACCGGGAACGTTCTCATCAGGGACTCGTGGGTCTGTGACCGTGTCAGCCTTGAGGAACTTTCTGGTTATCGCCTCATCTATCGACCACTGATTTGCAAGGCCCTGAACCCCTCCGTAGCATGAGCATGACCCCCATGCAACAAGAACTTGGCTCTTCTCTCGCATGACCTCGAGAAGATGCACATCCTCCTGTGTTCGGCAGCTCCCCTCAACGAACCCTACATGCAGTGATCCCTTTGGCAACCTCTCGAGGTCGCTCAGTTTGTAGTCCACAACTGCAGGCCAGTACTTGATCTCAAGTTGAGGTAAGACCTCGAGCAGTCTGAGGTGGAGGTCCACCAGCGACTGGTCACAACCCCAACAGGACGATAGCTGAGCAAAGGCAACACGTTTTGGCATCTACTTTCCCCCTCTTCTCATTGGACTTGGACCGAGCTTCTTGATGCGCTCAACCATACCTCTTATTCCATCAGCAAAGACATCCCCCTCTGCTGCACTGGCCCACTGGAGGTGAATTCGCCTTGGGTCGACACCTGCCTCTTCTAGAAGGTTCTGGAGCAGAGCGAATCTGGCTCGCATCTTGAGGTTACCAGTAGTGTAGTGGCAGTCACCGGGATGACAGCCTGATATGAGCACGCCATCCGCCCCCTGATAGAGCGCATCCAAGATGAAAGTAGGATCTATTCGACCTGTGCAGTTGACTCGAATGATTCTCACATTTGGCGGCATCTGTAGTCTACTCGTGCCAGCCAAATCCGCACCAGCATAACTGCACCAGTTACAACACAGTGCAAGAATTCTGGGCTCAAACTGCTCCTTGCTGGTCTTGGATTTTGTCGTGGACTTCATCTTCGTCGAAGATTTCACTACCTAGTGACCTCCATCGGACCATACAGGACAGTACGTAACACTCCTAAAAGGATTCGTGCACAATTCACGTACACTTTCAGTCATTGAAACGCTCGATGACGTTCATTATGCACTCATTATATGATTGAAATAGGTAGTTTTATTTCTCTCTTTGTCGAAACTAATGTATGGCTCCGGCGTGGAGGTATTGGCTGCGATGATCATTGCATTCATAATGGGAAAGATTGATTCGGCAAAGGCGCGTGATATCCTCAATAAGGTCAAAGACATGGAACCCGTAGAAGAGGCATATCTCATCTATGGGGCATATGACCTACTGATCAAGGGGCAGTTCAAGACCCCTGAGGATCTTAGTTCTTTTGTAGTGGATGAACTCCGGAACATCGATGGTGTTCGTGACACTGTGACAAACGTCTGTGCAAGTACACCATAGGAGGCAGTTCCGTGTCAGAGATCTTTGCTCGGCGGATATACAAGTTCAAGCCACGACATGGCCACCAGGTTCATCTTGGAGCGGCAGAGATTCGCGCCGCCATTCTGAACCTTGGAAAGGAGGTATTGGGCAACGAGTTCACAGCAGAGGTGATGTCCGAGGACGATGGAACTATTCTCGTCAGTTGCTCCTCCGCCACTGGACAGATAGTTGACGAGATAGACACCAAACTCATGGTCAAGATCATTAATTTCTGTGAGCAGAACAACCTCACGGTCTCTGTTGGGGAAATGGATGTTCGGACCGACGTTGGTGAGGAGTGGGTATAGTCCTCTTCTTCAGCTCATGCCCTCTGTCTGTTCCACCTATCTAAGACCTAATCGTTCAAGGGTTGAGTCGTAGGGGATACCTGTTTCGGGGTCCCATCCTCTCTCCTCGTAGTATTCGCAGAGCATCTGATCGAGTTCAACAATCTGCCCCTTTGGAGGTCCTGCAGGGGCTGGTTCTTTTGTCAGCCTGTCAGGAAGAGAGTCATCCTTCTTTGTTATTCCACGACTGATATTGAACAGCCGATTGAGATTAACAATCCGCTCACCAATGAGTTGCAGTTCTTCTACAGTGTAGTCCAGACCATTATGCAAGCGTAGTGCCTCTGCAACATCCTCGTAATAGAACTCCGGTGGGATCTGGGTGCCGTACTTGCACAGCCCCACGCTCTCTACAACGACCATATAATCCTCGCATTCCTTGACCATGATGCCCTTGTACGTGGGATCTAGCCTGTCAGTCATCTCGGGGAGATACTGCTTGCCAAACCGCTTCTCTATCTCGTCATCAAAGCCCGCCTCATCAAGGACCGGAAATGCGTAGAGGTGGTCCGCTCCACGGGCAGCAGTGGCAGCAGCAAGCCCCATTGACTTCTGTGCTCTCGGCTCCTGTCCAGCAATCTCCTGTTTCTTGACCGCCATCACGAAATTCTCACTGCCCTTGCCAATCCTCTGAGCCGCCCTGAAGCTCCCCTCTGCTAGAAGATCTCCGACTCCCTTGCGAAATGCAATCATCTCTGCGAGCTTGACAATGACCTCGTGGTTTCCCCAGCTCAGGTCAAGACCGTCAGTGTCTTCGTCAGTGAGCATCCCGAGCTCATACGCCTCCATCGCCCACGAGATTGTTCCACCAAGCGAGATCGTATCCATCCCATACATGTTTGCCAAGTGGTGCGAGTACAGGACCGACTCAACATTATCGTTCCCACATCTGGAGCCTAATGCTGACTGGCTCTCGAACTCAGGCGATCCGCCAATGTACGCATACGGTCCCTTTCGAACTGCAGTGTAACGACCACACCGCTGCAAGCAGCTATAGTCCGCCCTCGGCTTGATGAGATACTCCTTAGTGATTCGTTCGCCACTGATGTTCTCGTACCCCTCGAACACACCTTGGCGCATGTTGTATGACGGGAGGCGCCCGATATGATTCATCAGCTCGATCAGGTTGGTCGTGCCAAATCGTGCCCGTTCGGGTGTGAAGGGGTTCGCCAGCATTCTCTCGTAGAATACGTCCATTCGTCTCAGGTAATTATTCGGGTCTGCTACCTCTAACTTGCCCCTACCCCGAACACTAATGGCCTTGAGCCTCTTGGAGCCCATCACCGCCCCAAGACCAGAACGTGCCGACGCGCGATCTCTATCATTCATGATTGCCGCAAAGCGAACGAGATTCTCACCAGCCTGGCCGATAGCCAGCGTTCTGCATGCCCGTCCATGCCTCTTGTGAAGTATATCATCGGTCTCGAAGACATCCTTCCCCCACAGGTCGTCCGCGTCCAGTAGATCCACTTCGGAGTCCTTGATATTCAGATAGACTGGCGAGGAGGACTGCCCCGTGAAGAAGATGGCATCATATCCTGCGAACTTAAGCTCCGCACCCCAAAAGCCTGCGGCATGGCTCTCACCCCAAATGTCCGTCAACGGGGACAATGCTGCAATGGTGTGTCTGGACGCCTGCGGAAACATCGATGCCGTCAACAGACCTGTTGCGAAGCCGAGTATGTTCTTTGGTGAGAGTGGGTCTATGCCAATAGGAATATTGTCGGTTAAGACTCTAGATAGATATCCCGCTCCAAGCAAATACTTCCTTACAATCTCCTCTTCGACTGGCCTCTTCTCCACCGTGCCTCTTGAGAGGTCCACCCATATCTCTTGCCCACCTATTCCCTTTATCACACTCACTCACTCCTATCCTCGTAGAGTATCGGGCTGTGCTGTTCGTACAGTTTCTCCAGCCTGCCATCCTGATCTTTCCTCTTTAGTTCAGACTCGGTTGTCATCCAGATTGCATTGGTGGGGCATCGTGTGACGCACTCGCCACACTGTATACACTTGATTGCCTTTCCAGTATCCGGGTTGAGATGGATTGCATAATATGGGCATGCATCAACACAGGCGCCACAGCCCGTGCACAACCTGTTGTTCACAATTATGATGCCCTTCGATGTCCGGGTTATTGCATTCTCTGGGCACGCCTCGATGCATGGAGCATCGGCGCAGTTTCGACAGAAGAGCGGGAAGTCAAGGCCTGGCTCAATTCTCATCACCCGAACCCTTGCCCATTCAGGACCCACGACCTTGAAGTAATACATACTGCAGACATTGACACAGATCATACAACCTGTGCAGACGTGAGGGTCTCCGAAGACAAACTGGGCCTCTTCCATTGCTATTCACATCAACGTTCTTTCCTAATAACCAGGTTGTGTCGTAGACATCACAAATAAGTTTCGTGCCGTGTACCATAATTTTGATGCATCTTGGTATCATGTCGGAGCGGCCCTTCTGCAGCACACTATAGACTATGAACTACCGCAGCACAATGGCTATATTCGATTGAATCATCGTGACAGTGCTTCGACAGAGGCATTTGCGTGCCAAGTAGGTCTTTCATATCACTTGTGTGCAAGGCCAATGACTGAAGCCTTGTACGCAAGAATCCGCAA
>JAGSHP010000232.1 GCA_029855925.1 Candidatus Thorarchaeota archaeon
CTTAAAGACATCCCTTCCAGGGTGCTCCCGGATGAACAGGACGATGACGATTACTGAGAGACCCGCGGGAATCGCGGCGAGAATGAAGGTCCAGAAATATCCCAGATACATGAAGAGAAAGAAACTGAGAATCGCCCCCACCATGGCACCAGCGGAGTCCATTGCACGGAGCACACCAAAGGCTCGACCGCGGTTCTTCTCCTCAGCCTCTGCCGCCACAATTGCATCTCTGGGCGGTCCTCGCATCTTGCCAATTCTGTCCAGTGCCTTGTAGAAGAGAATCTGCCAGAAAGTCGAAGAGAAGATGAACATGAAGCGTCCAATCAATGACAGGAGATAGCCGCTTGTGATGAACGACTTTCTCTTTCCGGTCCTGTCTGAGGCATATCCCGATGCAAGTTTGGTCAAGGAAGTGACGGTGATAGCCATACCGTCAATGATCCCAATCTGGAAGAGGTTCAGCCCAAGCTGGTGCCTCAGAAAAGTGGGCCAGATCGGTGCAATCATGTCAGACCCCATGTCATTGAGAAATGAGGCGGTCCCAAAGACCATCGTGGGGTCTCGTTCCGTCTTCTCAACATCATTAACAGGTCGTGCGTCCTCTGAGCGGGGTGCACTCTGGGAGTCGTCGCTCGTAGAAAAGCCTCCAAATTTCTGAAGTACACATGCAGAGAAACGATATTTATTTGCTTTTATGAGAGCGACCTGTGAACTGGCCGACCAGAGAATCGCTTAGTTGAAATACACAGTCACCTTCCATCTGAATGTCATGGAAGACGAGAGAGAGACCTGTCGTGAGGAACTCGAGGCTTACGCGGAGGGTCGAGTGAAGTGGTCCAACAGAGCTCGAATTCCGTGGTATGTATTGCCGGCCGCACTTCTCTTCGTAGTTCTATTAATAATTTCTATATACCTCACCTTGATCATCTTTCTGATGAACTTGAACGGGAATCCTGCAACCGCCATTCTATACGGGATTCTGGACTCTTTCCTCATTGTTAGCATGATTGTAATCTATCCCACCGCAACGAGCAGCAGATCCTACATCGAGCGGGATAAGGGATTAGGCTTCCATGGATTATCACGAAATACGATTGCAATGATGCTGTCAACACTTGACCAAGTATGCAATGGTCTGCCCACACTCGCGAACTGGAGGACTAGTGACATAACAATAGTGGGTCTCAGAAATCCACTGGCGATCAATCGAACCATTCGAAACCTCGCAGATTTGATGCCGGCAGAGTTTCAGCAGTGGTACTCGATTACTGAGGAGCCACTCAGGGAGAGAAACGACTCTCCCATGGGCAGTTTTGTTGATAAGACACTGATGGTCATATCGGTCTTCGGTCTGTCTGCTTGGTTAGGACTACCAGCATACGTGGCTCTGTTCGGAGTTCCACCGCTGAATCTTCTTTGGTTTCTCATCGCTGTCTTTGCGGCGTTCTTTGGCGTCTGTATTGTCATAATGATATATCTGGGCCTTGACCATGCCAAGACACGAGGTCGTCTCCGGACTCTTCTCAATACTCCTGAAATTCAAGAGGCCACACGCAGGCTTATTGAACAGTTCGTCAATGAACTGCAAAGCGGTCTCATCTGTCCGGTTCGGGTGTTTCTCATTGGACAATATCGAGGAGCAAGACGTACAGGACACTCAATTGTCAGCTCAACAGGTGTAGAGTTGTTTGAGACCTTCGTCCTACCGCATTGGATAGATCCTCCGAGAGATTGGGTCGGTGACGAGTGAGGAGAAGCATGGTGATGTCAATCCTACACCATCACCACTTCGCTACTGAAAAATACAACAGAAATGGTACCTCCGTCTCCCGAACTTGAGCAAGTCTCACACATCGATAGAGCCTTATTCCGCGGCTTCTTTCAGTACAGCTATGACGAACTCGCCGGCGAAAGTGTATTTTGGGTCAATCCAGCATGGAGCAAGAGCCAAGTTTGCATCGATTGGTGCCAAGGTTGACAAGATCATCGAACTGTTAGATCTCTCTACAATTGAGAAGAAGGACAAGGTTGCAATTAAGATGCATCTTGGTTTTGGTGATGGCTATCAGACTGTGCCTGTCTTCTTCGTACGCCGAATCGTGGAGGCCATTAAGGCGCAGGGAGCATTTCCCTTCATCACAGATAATCCCACATCTGTATACAATGCGGTCTATCGCGGTTATACACAAGAAACCTGTGGGTGCCCCCTCATCCCCATCTCGGGGGTCAAGGACGGTTATTCCTATACGCGCGCTGCCGAGTTTCACGGCGTCACTGAGATGGAAATGGCGGGAGCGCTCCATGATGCGGACGCTCTTGTCGACCTGAGTCACGTCAAGGGCCATAACTCATGTGGTTTCGGTGGCGCTATCAAGAACATCGCGCTTGGTGGATTTGCTGCGAACACGCGATGGAAGAAGTATCACACTGTCGGCCAATCGATTCCATACTGGGATCCTGACAAGTGCACTCCTCAGCATGCGAGGAAGCTTGTCAAGTCATGTCCGCAAAAGGCGATCAGCTACGATGAAAAGAAACACAAACTTACCATCTCTTTTGATATTTGCAATCAGTGCATGGAGTGTATCAAGGCGGACGAGGGCGTTGGTTGCCTCAAGATCCAGCAGGAAAACTTCTCGGTCTTCCAGGAACTGATGGCAATCGGTGCGAGACACATCTTGAACACCTTTGACGAGGACAAGAGATTCTTCATCAGCTTCCTGCTTGACATCACGGCATTTTGTGATTGCTGGGGTTTCGGGCAACCTCATGTTGTCAATGACATCGGAGTGCTTGGGAGCCGTGATATCGTGGCTATTGAGCAGGCTGCTCTTGACCTTATAGCAAAGGAGGGTCTCGATGAGAAGATGATTCCACCATTCATCAAAGCGAATCTGGACCCTTTGGTTGACCTTCATCCCTTTGCAAGGCTCCATGGCCCCATGAAGAACCCGTATCTCGCAGTTCAATATGCAGAGAAAATGGGACTTGGGACCTCAGAGTACGAGCTGATAGAGGTTCTCTCCCCTGAGGAAACCATGAAGATGAAGCCACCCAAGGGCGTCAGTGAGGATGAGCCAACCTTCTTCTGACCACTTTTTTCTAACCATGTAGGATCCGAACTGGCGGCAGATGTTGCCCGTTCGCGCTCATCTGTATCCATTAAGTTCATATTTGCAAGGTTGAACCTAACCTCTAACCAAGAGGCGCGACCAGAATGGCATTTCCACCAACAATTGAGATTCTTCTATTTCTCTTCGAGCAAGTGACTTTCATTTCCGGAGCCGTCCTAATGTATCGAACGTTTGCCAGATACCGTTTTACTTCGCACCTGTACATGGCAGGCGCGTTTCTGCTGCTGTCAGCCAGCTCCGCAACCAGATTAATCACGAGCACAACCAATCCTACTGATCTGGACACGGCGGAAACGCTGTGGAGCGGGCAGAACTTCTTTCTAATCCTAGGAATAATTATGATATTTTATTCATTCTTCTATTTCCAGTACAATCGCCTCCCGGGCAGAGCGAACATTGCTTCGATCCTAGGAGGGGCAACTCTCATGGCCTACATCAACCGGGACTGGTTCGTCGTCACATATGACCCCAGTACTGGCATGTTCACGGCATCGTATTCCCCGATAGTGAACGTCTTTGTGATTCCCCTGATTGCACTGTTCATCATCGTCTTCCTGTTGCCCATTGTCACAAAGATTCGATTGGCAAAAGACCCGAGAACAAAGAAGGACTCGGCAAGCCTACTGATTGTTCTCCTGTTCCTCCTGACTTGGGCGGCTATGTCAGCGTTTACGTCTTTGCCGATCGTTCGAGAAACCCGCCCCTTCTTCTTTGCGGCTGGGTGGCTGATCTGGGTTCTGTTGACGGTACGAAGACCAATGAACCTCATATTCACTAAGCGCCGCTTCGAAAAGCTGTTGGTGATGACTGACGCGGGCTACCCAATCCTATTGTACGACTTCGAGACATCGACTCTCGAGGACCCTTCGCTGTTCTCAGCACTGTTCTCAGCCCTTCAAACGGCTCTCAGTGACCTTCTGAAGGCAGACACATCTCTTCGTTCCATATACTATGAGAACAAGGTCGTCAGCATTGAGAAGAGATCTGCAGTGAGTGTCTTTGGAATTGGCGATGAGCCTGACACGGCGTTGGACACTGCCCTGCGTGTCTTTGCCAATGCTCTGTTCGATACCTATCCCATCCTCAAGACGACTGATGGGTCACTCCCAAGTATTGACCTCAATCCGGGAACTATTGAACAGATTGTGACTCAATCATTCAGTAGCGTAATATTCTAAGGAGCATGCTGATTGACCAGATGTGCGACCCCATAGTGAGAATTTCCCCCGCAATACATGGACAGAAAAGCAATATAACATAGAAGTATCTGGCACATATGAGTGGAGGTTGAAATACCTGCCCAGACAGAGAGTGCGACACCCGGAATCGATTAGATTCGCCCTGAGAATCAGCGACATGGTCAGTCGTGGTGATATTGATCTGGTAGTCGACTCTCTCAAGAACTACTGGCGCGACAAGAAGCCGAATCCTTGGCATAGAGTGCTAAAGGACATCGAACAAAAGGGATCTAAGACTCTTGACCAGAAGGAACTGGACAAGTGCGTTGTGCTCATCCGGGACGGACTATTTGCCGCCATGGACATGCTCTCCTTCTGCGTACCCCTTGACGTGTCAACTTCTGAACTGCTAGATATCACTCTCAAGGCTTCCTCATGGAAGGAGGGACGAAGAAACGCCAGGAACTATTGTGCGAACCGGGCTCAGGAGATGATCGCCGCAAAGAATGTGGACCTGTTCGTCGTCTCCGGTCTTGAGCATGATGGTTTCCGATATCTTGTCCCTGACATCTTAAGGACACGTCTGGAGATGTTTGAGGCTGCTCAGCCAAAACTCAAGGATGGGGCCTACGACCTAATGCCATTGCATAGGTGCTTGCTTGGCCGCCTCTTGCTCCGAGAGCTGAATATAACTGCGCCTAGGCTACAGGAGAACGATCCACGTGCTGAGCAACTGCTCACGCTCCACTCGCACATGCTCCTTGATATGGAGCTTGAGGAGAGTTCCTATGTTGTAGATGTGGATGCTACAGCTCAGACAACATTGAATGGTGAGATAGTCGAAGAGGAAGAAGAACAGAAGGAACCAGAGGAGACAAAGGAAAAGAGCCCGCCCTCAGGGTCCGATGAGGTTCAAGTGCCGCTGACCGAATACATTCCTTCTAAAGGTAGGGCGACCGCTAGGAAGACAAAGAAGAAGCGGAAAAAATCAGCTGCATCCACTACGACATCGACAAAGGAGAGCAGCAAGAAGAAGCCCAAGGTAAAGTCCACGAAGACCACGGCTAAGAAGAGCGACAAGAAGAAGAGAACGCGAAAGTCTACAACCAAGAAGGAGGCTGCGTGAGTTGACAGATGCCACGACCATCGACAAGATAGAAAAGAAGCACCTCCGCGAACTACGCAAAGTGTGGACATCCATGGACTCACCAGATGCGAAGGTGATGTATGCTGCAGCTGGTAAAATGATGGCTCATCCAACAGGCATGTCGCTATTGCCGAAGGCTGTTGATCTCTTTGATACCGAAGACATGACGATTCGACGGTTGATGTTCCGAACGGCAGCACGCAGCGTCTTCGGGAAATATATAAAGATATTATTTGACTCCTTCAGCAACATCACTCCGGCAGAGAGGGAACAGGTGCTCCAGCTGATAGAGGAGAGGTTCCGTTACGAGGGGGCGCCACAATCAACGGTCCAACAGAAGCTATGGATAGAGTCGCTCGAAAAGCTGGGAAGAGAGCATCAACCAACAGTCTTTGGAATCATGGCGCATCTCGGCCGCCTCGGTGCAAAATGGGTGACAAGCAAAATCAAGGACCATGTGGAAACCGTCACTCTGGGTGCAGTTCAGAGGCTTATTGCCTTCCCTGATGCGACTCGCAAGCGCCTGATAAAGCTCGTTGTTCGCAAGTCCCTTGAACGGAAACGCGAACTACTCCCGTACATACTCGACATACTCGACAACAGGACAATCCACTATGTAAAGCCATACTTAAGGGTTGGCTCATGGCGAGAACGTGTACTTGTTGCCACGAGGTGTGGAAAGGTCGGAGTGACAACGAGCACGGGCATGACTCTCGACATTCTTGCAGACTCAGATTGGAGGGTCAAGCAGGCGCTTCTTGAGAACGTGAATCTATCGGAGAGCAAATTCTCAGCCATAATGAAGCTGCTGGGATATGTGGCTACAGACTCCCATGCAAGAGTGCGTGGTGCTGCAGAACGCTTGATAGTCCGCCTCGGAGCCGAGACCTGCAAAGACTCAAGTCTTGAAACCCAGCGGAAGAGAATTCAACGGAAGTACCGCAAGCAGTTGCTTCGTGCTGCACCCCTCAACAAGGACATCGACTCCTCATGGCTGGGAATTGAGATCCCCCGAGAGTCCACTATTCCCTACATTGATGAGTCTCCAGAAGAAGAGGCTATGGGCGTCAGCCTCGAAGACTTTGAAGGCGGTGACCGTGAATCAGAACAGCCATCCTCAGCGTCTGCCCTTCTTGCAGCATTAAGGGGTGCACGAGCAAGCGCCGAAGAGGACAAGACCACAGCCCAACTTGCTGAGAAGTTATTGAAGACTGAGGAGAGCCCAAGCGTCCAAGATAGGATAATTGAGGCAATCAAGAGCCTCTCTAAGGACCTTGGCAAGGATGTTCCCCTGGAGGCACTTCGTAAGGAGTTGACTGCGAGTGGCGTCTCAGATAGTGACTTTGAGGTGGCTCTCTCAGACCTTGAACGTGATGGCATTATCTACCAGTCTGGTAGAGGCACCGTGAGCTATGTCGAAATGGACCTGTAGTATGC
>JAGSHP010000119.1 GCA_029855925.1 Candidatus Thorarchaeota archaeon
GCAGAGGCAGTCCCGTCGGTTCGAGCTATGAGCGACGGGGAGATCATCAATACGGGCATTGGCATGCTGGTGGTTGTGTGGACACCAGGGCATACTCGAGGGTCGATATGTCTTGTGTCGGAGAATCTAAAGCTGCTCTTCGCTGGAGACCACATTCTTGGAGATATCAGCTCCAACCCAAGCTTGGACTTTGATGGACCAGGCATCTCCATGCTGACATATCTGGACTCACTGGACTCCATTCTCAAGTACGATGGCTATCAGGTATTGCCGGGTCACAGGATGAACGTGACCAGTCTCTCGGAGAGAGTCGATGAGCTGAAGAGGGACATACGGAGAAAACTGCAGCATCTCAGAGAATCACTCTCCGAGGAACCAGAGACGATCTACGAGTTGTCTCGGCTGCTCTATGGGGATTACGACGTTACACAGCTTGTACTCGCCCTAGCTGAGACAATAGACCTTGCACGCATTCTTGAGAAAGAGGGGTCGGCGCGTGTGATCGACACGCCATCTGGCAAGGCCGTCATTCGCGCCTGAGGTCATTCAGGTGAACACTATTCAAGTTTCCAGGTGGGACCATCCTTTGTGTCGGCTACGATGACGCCAAGTTCTTTGAGCCTATCTCGAATGCGGTCAGATGTCGCCCAGTCCTTGTTCTTCCGAGCGGACTCCCGTATCTCGAGTAGCAGCTCGATCACTCCCTCAAACCGCACAGATTCGTCAGCGCTCTCACCCGACTCCGAGCTCTTTGACACGTCGATACCCAAAACGCCAAGGAGCTCCGAGAGCGTGGCCAATGCCTTTCTGAGCACTGCAGTCTTCTCTGCATCCTTGGTGTGAGTGTTGATGGCCCGGATGAACGCAAATATCTCAGCAAGTGCCCCGGGTGAGTTGAAGTCATCATTCATCTCTCGCTCGAACCCGGCGCGGACGGCATCTATTGCCTCAGACAACTTGTCATCAGCCTCCGTCTTGCCGCTGCCTCTCTTCTCGAGAATCGAGATTCTCCCACGCAATGTATCAGCCGCATTCCGGATTCGTTCCACAGACTGAGTAGCCTGTTCAAGAGCCTGCGTATTATAGTCCAGTGGCTGGCGATAGTGACCGGAGATGAGGAACAGTCTTACCGCCTGATGATCAAAGTGGTCAAGGACCTCACGAGCGGTGAAGAAGTTCCCCTCGCTCTTGCTCATCTTGTCCGACTCGATAGTGAGAAATCCGTTATGCAGCCAGTACTTGACCGGTGTTTCGATGTTGTAGGCTGCGGAGGACTGTGCAATCTCGTTCTCGTGATGGGGGAAGATTAGATCCTGACCACCACCGTGAATGTCAAACGGCAGCCCCAGATAGTAGGCGCCCATGACGGAACACTCAGCATGCCAGCCAGGTCGTCCTCTACCCCAAGGACTCTCCCACGAGGGCTCACCGGGCTTCTCCGCCTTCCATAATGCAAAGTCTCGAGGGTCAGTCTTCCGTTCGTCCACATCCACTCTTGCACCAGCGGAGAGATCGTCTGGGGAGATTCGCGAGAGTATGCCATAGTTAGGATGCTCGCTGACATCAAAGTACACGTCGCCATCCACGACATAGCCTCGCCCATTCTTGATGATGAGTTCCACCATCTCGATGATGTCATCAATGTGCTCTGTCGCACGAGGATTGACAGTCGCGGGCTTGATATTGAGTTCCTTGGCGATTCGATAGTATTCGGCTATGAATCGAGCTGCAAGCTCCTGAACAGTTATGCCCGCCTCATTGGCTCGCGTGATCATCTTGTCGTCAACGTCGGTGAAGTTGGTAATGTAGGTCACACGATAACCGGAATACTCGAGGTATCGGCGGATCATGTCAAAGACTACGAAGGAACGTGCATTACCAATGTGCGGATAGTCGTACACAGTCGGACCACAGACATACATTCTAACATGGCTTGGTTCGAGTGGTTCGAATTCTTCCTTTGACCGTGTCAGGGTGTTGTAGACCTTTATCATAGACTAGACCCAGTCAGTAGCCACATCATCTACATAAAAAGGACTCTGCAATTATTGCCAACATTTCTGACAATAGGGCACACGTGCTTCTACCGTCGATTGGCAACCTCAACCAAGAGCCCTGCGTCGGGGAGAACGTAGATGCGCGGATCAGAGATGTCAGGATTCTCCTTCACGTATCTCTCAATCAGGTCACGAAGGATTCCCTGAACAGCCTCGGGTGACTCAGGATTGATTCCCTCCATCCGATAGACCTCTCTGAGCATCTTCGGGTCTAGATGGGTAATGACCTTGATATTCCCCTCTTCGACATCCAGAAGAATTCGGTAGAGGTCGGGAGGCTTCTGATTTCCGATCTTGAAGGTCTTCTCAGAACAGTATGTCTGAATCACGAATCTGAGGGCCTCCTTTACAGGCATGCCCTTTGATGCTTCCATAGCCTCTGCATAACCACTGCTCCCAATGCCATCGCCACAGGGAGCAAGAAGAACAATCCATCCTCGCTTGTCATGACGCACTGCATTCCATGCCGCGTGAATCCCTTTTCCAGCCTGATAGAGGTTTATGCCGAGGTCTCCGACAGACACGAATACAATGTCCCCGGGCTCATCGACCTCCACAACTCGAAGCTTTCGCAAGGGCCCCGAAGCAGCCTTGTGACACGACACAGCATCACCAGCCTGCACATAGACGACCTCGCCACGATTCACAATGGTGTCGATGCAAAAGATCGTGATGTGTTCCTTCATCATCTCGGCAATCTCAATCATGTCTTCAATCACAGGATTCCCCTTGGTGTTTCCAAGTCGGCAGGTAGGACGAAATCCAAGTTCAAGGTCGAACATGCGGGGGTGGTTGATGCGAATGGTCTCGCGCCCGGCAACCCCAGGACAGAATGACTTGACCGTACCCGCCTGGCCAGCAAAGTAGTGATACTCCGAGTCGCTCAGTGTGATGACGAGGCAAGAGTCAATGACTCGCTCATCAATGTATATAGGAGTACCCAGTGATGTCTCTCCCATGTAGCGATTACCTGCGTCACAATTATGGATCAGAACGTTATCCTTCCACTCAGCGTAGATCGCAGGACCAAAGATCTTGTTCTCAAGAGCCTCTTCATTGGGGGGCACATGCGTACCACTGGCGACCATTATCTTAATGTCTTCCTTTCGCACACCCAGTGAGAGAAGATACTTGGTGAGGGGTGGGATGATCAGTTTCGTGTGAATGTTTGGGCGGGTGTTATCATCGACCAGGATGACAATATGCTCGCCTTGACTGTACAGCCGTTTCACAAGTGCATCTAGTGGCTCAGAATCAATTGGGTGATGTAACACCTCGTCGAGGCGCTCTTCAAAGTCGGTGAAGTCTGGTGTGTACTCTTCAACCTCGAGCACCCTCGTCTTCTTGTATTTGGTGGGAACGAACTCGTCAACGATTGTGCTACCGTACTTTATGGGAGTCTTGTAGTATGACATCTTTGTTCGTTTCACAGGTATCAAATACAATGTTAATGATTGCGGTTGCTGACAAAATCGTTGTCGCATTGAATAAGTTTAAATGAGTTACAAAGCGGAAGTTGATTTAGATAAGGCTAAGATTCTTAGATGCGTCTAAAAATTCTCGGCAATGACGTGGTGATGGAATCACATGGACGACAGCAGAGCCGGTGAAGGGGCCCGGCAAACAGGAAAAGAACCAAGAATGCTAGCC
>JAGSHP010000190.1 GCA_029855925.1 Candidatus Thorarchaeota archaeon
CCATTGAGGAGGGTCTCACATGGGCCTATAATCACGGTGCAGATGTTATTCTCACAGAGATTGGTTCTTGGACATACGAGTACTTGGATGGTAGTGACTCTGCCGAAACCCTGATCAACACCATCGTTTCTAACGGCGTTCCGGTCATCTCACCCGCTGGAAACCTTGGTGGAAAAGACAAACATGCACTGTTCGCTGTGGCAGCGGACACTTCTCATCAGACAGATTTCACAATACCCAGCCAAACCCCTGATATTCTGAACGTCTACATCACCGTGCTCTCACGAAACAGCACGGACTTTTGGTCATGTAACTTTAGTCTAATCATGAACCTTGGAGTGTGGGGCGGCCCTGCTGCATTTCCTATCTATCTTCATCCCGGAAGTGGATATCAGAACTTCAATGCTGAGCCAGCAGCCGGATGGGGAGGAAACTCATTCATAGTGGAGTCGTTCATCTCGACTTCGTCAAGGTCCACACAGATGCTGGGGATTTGGATTCACGGCACTCTTCCAACGACCAATGCGCCTCCATGGCATCAGCTCAATGTGACCGCCCCATCCCCTACGACCTTTCATGCGTACATCTCTGATGATCAATCCTCATGGAGTGGTGGCTGTGTTTGGATGAGCGATATCTCTGATGATTATGAGATCACATGGCCCTCTACTGCTGATAGTGCATTGAGTGTTGCCAGCTATCGGACGAGAGGTTTAATCAACGTACCGCCAGACTCGATTGGTGGAATTGCAGGGTTTTCCTCACGAGGCCCCCGAGTCGATGAAACTCAGAAACTTGGAGTTGCAGCCCCTGGCGGTTACGATATCATCTCCGATTATACTAATGCCTCCGCTTGGCAGAGCTGGTATAATGGTAGTGGAGCTCTGCCTTTTGGTCCGGCCTTTGGAAGTTACAGACTCTTCAGCGGGACTAGTGCCTCGGGACCACATGTCGCTGGATGCGCAGCCCTAATTCTGCAGCTGGATTCCTCTCAGGGGTCAAATGTCAAATCCATCATTCAGGACACTGCAGCAACTGATGCCTATACGGGGACCGTGCCCAATTCGATTTGGGGATACGGAAAACTTGACGTATATGCAGCGGTTTCGTCTCTCGATACGACCTCACCCACAATTCATTCCGTTAGCATGTCGCCCCCCTCCGTGGAATACTACCAGACTGTCGTGTTCGAGGTGAATGTAACTGACGACTCGGCCATTGACCAGGTCTATCTGAAGTACGAAGTTGGAGGATGGACATCACCAACCTGGTCCCTTATGACCCTACAGGGATCGGGGAACTATACGGTCTCAATCGGCCCGTTTGCATATGGGCTCGCAGTGAACTATTCTGTCTATGCAAATGATACCTCTGGGAATAGTGCGGAGACCGCGGTGAACACGTTCACGATTGGTGACTCCATTGCTCCGATGCTCGACAACTTCTGGAGGTCGGCAGCGACACCCGGTTCTGGGAACACCGTAGAAATCCGTGTTGATGTCGTGGAGCCAGCCAGTGCGGCCGGTGTGGACACGGTGCTCTTGAACTGGTCAATATCTTCATCCGGTACCTGGACTGTGGCGACTATGTCAGGCACCGGTGACACCTATTCAGCGACCATCCCAGGACAGACTGAGGGAACCCTCGTATACTACTACTTCATTGCAAATGACACCGCCGGCAATCTCAACGTTTCGTCATTGTTCAATTACACCGTTGTTGCGGCCGAGAGCATCCCCCCAACGATTGATGGCGTGACCAACAATCCTGTGATTCCAGACAGCACTCAGACTGTGACAATTTCTGCAAATGTCACTGATGCCTCCGGCGTTGATGAAGTGATTCTCGAATACTACAATGGGACTGCTTGGGTCAATGTCACCATGACTCTCGTTGGCGATCACTACGAGGCCACCATTCCCGCTCTTCCGAGTGGAACAACGGTGACTTACAGAGTCTATGCACGTGACAACCTTGGAAACTGGGCAGTGAGTTCCGACTTCACCTACACTGTTTCAGGCGGAACAACAACCACAACGACGACAACCACGACCACGACCACGACCACAACGTCCTCAACGACGCTACCCCAATCAGCTGACCCTCTTATGTTAGGGATAATGTTGACTTTCATCATCGTCTTGGTCCTCGTGTCTGTCAAATGGCACCGTCGAGAACAGTGATTGGAAGGGGCGGTGCCCCTGCGGTTCCACCTCAGGAATTGACATAAGGCGCCGCCTCCCCAAGATACCTGGGTCTGAAGACATTGCAGCAGGTCAGTAAGTTCTCACTTGAAATCGAGAAACGACATCGTGTCTTTTTCAAGAGCACCTATGCCATTGCCATCGAAGTCGCCGTTGACCGAGAGAACACACATGTCATAATTGACTGCCACAATTGTAAGCACCTGCTGAAGAACCATTTGCCACGTGGAGAGATGATTGCTGTTGTATCCGGTCTGAAGGAGTTCTTTGACGATCGCAAAATGAAGAAGGTCAAGGTGTCCGTATCGGGCAGCACTATGCACAGAATCTACGAGGGAAAAATCGACAGTTCCTCGATAGACGAGCTACGTAGAACGATTACGGACGCATTGGTCAACTTCTCACGAAAACAGCATTGACACGTTCAAAAAAGTGAGATTGGGGGCCTTGCCGCCCCCACTACCTCAGTACTTACTGATTCTGCTCTTGGAATTCTTTGAGGAACTCTGCCAGTTTCTTTACACCATCGAGTGTCATGGCATTATAGATTGAGGCTCGCATTCCTCCAACGGACCTGTGGCCCTTGAGACCCACTAGTCCCCGTTTGGCACCCTCTTCGGTGCATTTCAGTTCCAGTTCCTCGGTCGCGAGGGTAAATGTGACATTCATCAGAGAGCGTGAGTCTTTTCGTGCATGACCCTTGTAGAATCCATCTGAGTGGTCAATTACGTCGTAGAGTATCTTGGCTTTTTCCCGATTTATCTTCTCCATTGCAGGAACTCCGCCAATCTCCTTGAGATATTCAAGGGACAGTTTGGCCATGTAGATTGAGAACACCGGGGGTGTGTTGAACAATGAGTCCTTGGCTGCGTGAGTGCTCCACTTCTGCATGGTCGGTGTGTTCTCTGGGACTCTATCAAGGAGATCCTCTCGGACGATGAGCAGTGTGACCCCTGCCGGGCCCAGATTCTTCTGTGCGCCCGCATAGATCACTGCAAACTTACTATAGTCAAGGACCTTGTCCATGATGTCCGAGCTCATGTCCACGACAAGAGGTACGTCATCAGGGACCTTTGGAATGTAGTGCCACTCCGTGCCGTACAGGGTGTTGTTTGAGGTGATGTGAGCATACGCAATGTCATCACTAAACTCCACGTTCTGAGGCACATACGAGAACTTCTCCTCCTCAGAAGACGCGACAACCCTCACATCTCCGAAGAGCTTGGCCTCTTTGATCGCTTTTGTTGACCAACCCCCAGTATTGACGTATTCCATCGCTTTACCCTGAACCTGCAAGTTCAGCGGGACCTGATAGAACTGGGTGGAGGCACCTCCTTGGAGCCAGAGCACTTTGTAGTCATCAGAGAGCCTCATCAGCTCGCGAACGAGATCCATGGCCTCATGATGAACCTTGTCATATTCTTTGGACCTGTGGGAGATCTCAAGAATTGACATTCCTGTTCCCTGAAAGTCCAACAGCTCTTCTTGTGCCTTCTTTAGAGCAGGCAAAGGCAGAGTTGCAGGGCCGGGATAAAAGTTGTAAACTCGATGAGTCATTTCGATCACCTATATCACTAAGTCAACCTGTTTATTGTGAAACCAGTCCAGACCTTGGGTTGGAAAAAGGTACTCTTCTGTGGCATGACCTCGAAGTTCTTCGAAACTGCCTCGACCTCTTCTACACGTGTGGGATTCATGAAGAAGACTGCCTGTGCACCCTTCTTGACGGACTTGATGGCCTCGTCAACTGCGTCGCCTATCCCCTTTATGTAGACAACATAACCGCCACCCTTCATCGTTCCCTGTGCGAGTTTCTCTTTGTCAATCCCTAGGATTCTATCGAGAATCAAAGTATGAAGGATTGAAACGTCAAGTTGTCGAAGTTCCTTTGACCTGTCCGGTAGGATCTTGTCCATGACGCTGACATCTTTCAGTACAAGAGCATAGAACTTGCCGTCGTCCATGAAGAGTCCGAAAGCATGCTCGCCCGACTTGAACTTCTCATCCATGAGTTCAAACATGTCATCTCGATCATCAAACGTGTGGATTGCAAAGTGTTCGGCTGCGTCGGCTAAGAGCTTCTCCTTGGAGAAGTTCTCAAGGTTCTGCACAAGACGGTGAGTTGGAAGGACCACTAACCCGGGATTAGAAATGTTTACGAACGTCATCATTCTATATTTGGCACTCTCAAGCTCGGGATGTTCCTTTGACAGTGCGAGAGCGGTCTTGTAACGATGATGCCCATCCGCAATGATGACGTACTTGTCCTCCATCAATTGGGAGATTCTTGACGTGTCCGCATCATTGCTGATCATCCAGATTCTGTGTCTGACGCCCTCGTAGTCGGTCACATCCGCGATAGGCTCGTCCTTCATGGCATTCTTCAGGATGGTGTCAATTGCCCCCTCGTGGTCCGGGTATATCACGAATATCTGCCCAAATTGAGCCATGCATGCACGACTGAGATTGAGTCGATCTTGGATGTCTTTTGGTAGAGTCTCTTCGTGTTGAAGGACTCCACTGAACTTGCCCGTCTTTGGAGCCTCCTTGGCAAAGTCCTCCAATCTTATGAGACCGATGAACCCAAACCTGAAGAGCTTCTTTCCATGAACCTCGAAGTCCTGACCGTAGACATAGAAGCTATCCTGTTTGTCCTGTACCAAGATCTGCTGCTCAATCCACTGATTGAGCAGGTCTCGGGCTCTTGTGTACTGATTGTCGGACTCCGTGTCACCTTCTCGAGGTTTATTTTTAATAATCCACGCAATATTATATTTCGACATCGACTGGAGCCGATCTATCTTCTCACCCTTGATAATGTCGTAGGGGGGGGACACCAGTTTTGAGAGGTCTCCTGCCTTTGCGACATTATACCGATAAGCTTTGAATGGAATGACACGCACCATCGTTATCTTCATCCTGGGCCATTTCGAGACCTTCGGTTGGTCACAGGTCGGTCGAGCGGTGGCTCTCGGATATGAGTCTTTCTTTTCTGCCAACGTTCTATTTCAAAATGACCAATAGCGTCAAACTTAAATCCAAATGCCGTACGGGTGGCGAAACCTATAACTCACGCAGGGGAATGATCTTGGAATTTTGCGAAAAGTGTGGTGCAATGATGCTGCCCACTAAGAAAGAGGATGGCAAACGGGTCTTGAAGTGCCGAGAATGTGGTCACGAGCGTCCACTGACAAAGGCTGCCGAGGACTATAAAGTGGAATATCGTATTGAACACTCCCCCAGGGAAAAGATTGTGGTTATAGAGGAGTCGGACCAGTACTCGGAAGAGATGACTGAGGACGAGCGCCGTGAGCGCAGGAAGGCTATACTAGAGTTCCTCGAGATGGAGGACAGCGACTAGGGCAGTTGCGAACAACCTTTATTACGCAGGTGGTCCCTATATAGTCGGAGGCACGGACCTTTCGCCACCTAGTTCTATAAGAACACCGAATGCGCGACCAATAAGACAGGAGGAAACCCTTTGAAGGTTAATCTTGTGTATGACGTTACAGACTTTGTTTTGAAAAATGGCAACATCATTGACAAAATGCGAATTGCAGCTGCCGGATACGATGTCCCGTCTGACCTGAAGGACGAAACCCTCAACTATCTGAAAGCCATTATCAATGAAGATGGTGGGCTTCCTTTCGAGCTTCAACCAGGGGCGCCGAGTTCTGTAAAGACCACTGCTGAAGTTCTCACGTTGTTGATTAGACTGGAATGGGGTTCGTCCGACCTAATTGAAATAATGTCCCGCTTTCTTGTTTCACGCCAAAAGAGTGACGGAGGATTCGCGGAAACGCTCAATCTCAATTCGTACATTGAAGATCGATACGGAGCAACTGAGGGGCGTGAGTGGTATCCTGTGGGAAAGAGCATCACTTGGCTCACCGGCAAGGCCCTAGAGGCATTGGTTCTGGCAAAATACGATGACGCTGAACGACTGAGGCGAGCACGAGACTTTCTGATCTACTCTCAAAACGAGGATGGTCACTGGCCCGACTACAAAGATCTCGATGTGTCCGACCCTCTGGGAACTGGTAACATACTTCCTGCTCTTGTCGCTATGGATATTGGGCCAGGAAACAAGACCTACGAAAATGCTCGTGCCGCATTGTATCAACATCTGAAACATGCAGTCGATGAGAAGAACATCTTTGACTTGGTCGACTTGGTAGCAATAGTGCCGCCAAAGAACGAGCATGAAAAGAAGATTTTTGAGCGTGCCATTCCCATACTCTTGGAGACACAACACAATGATGGTGGCTGGTGCGCAATCGGTATGAAGAAGAGCAATCCCGAACTGACTGCCCAACTGGCCATGGTCATTGCAATTTGTGGCGAGTATGCTTGAGGTGTGGTCTTGAAGACCGAGGCTGCTGAGAAGACAGTTGCAGTACTTGAGAGCAAAGGCCTCTATGCTGCGGCAGTCATGACGCCTCATGGAGTTTATGCGACCTCCCTGCCTCGTCCCACTCGAGGCGACGCAATCGCTGCGGTCCATGGAGAGTCACTGCCGGAGACCAATGACTCAACTGCACAAGAAGTTCTCCGGCTCGTCTTTCAAGTATTCGACGGGAAGCCTGTGGACCTCTCCCACCTGAAGTTTGACTTCTCCGACTTGAGCGACAAACAGCGTCGGGTTCTCGAGGCGACCCTGCAGATTCCGCGTGGATCAACACGCACCTACGGTGAGGTCGCAGCAGAGGCTGGTCTTCGAGGAGCTGCAAGGTTTGTCGGAAATGTCATGGCGTCGAATCGGTTTGCCCCTCTTGTCCCTTGCCACAGAGTTATATCCGCTAATGGCCTAGGTGGGTACGGCCTGGGCTTGTCGGTGAAAGCATCACTTCTAAAAAGGGAAGGTGCTTTATAGTACCATACACTCTTGGATTGTGGTTGAGAACACCCCATCCCGTGGCCCAAGATCATTTGGAGGTACGAAGCTGACATGAACTTGAAGGTTCGAAGAAATGGACAGATTGTCGAACTGCGTAAGGTGGAACTCGAAGAATTATGTTCCCCTCTTTATAGAACCTTCATCGGCTACAACTCTCTTAAGCGACTGGGCTACTCGATCTCATTTCTTAGGCCAAAGAAGAGCGCAACTGGTGACTTTGAGCGTATTCGCTACAACTTTATCGAGCGGGGTGTTGTCACTCGCCGACTCGAAAGTGAGCTTCAACCAGATATGAAGCGAGGCATATTGAACCAACTTCCTCGTGGAAACTTTGGCATTGTTCTGCTCCTGACACAGGTGCCCCGCCGAGGCGTCAATATTCGTCTGGATAAGTATCTCTACGAGTTCCTGGGATGCATGTTACTTCGAGATGACGAAGTTCTTGATGTGGTGATGAATACAACGCCCACACGTAATCTAATGCTACCCACTTACGAAGAGTCCATCTCAGATGTGGAACAGGACGGCGCGGCGGAGTCCGCCTGACTCGATTCTACAGATTTCTTGTGAACGGTGTTGACTGCTCCTCAAGTCTTCTGAGGTCATCTCTCTTCTTCTTGGTTCTGTAGGCGGCAAGTCCGGCACGCGCCAACAGAATCACCATTGGCACGACCCACCATATTATCAACATTGTTGGATCGTAGAGTATCATTGCCATACACATCTACTTATCATTATGAACCAAATTAAGCATGTTGCATTCCGCATTATCTATGGGGACGATGCCTCCGTTACCTTATTCTTATCTATGGGATTGATACTATCTGAAGGGGCGCAAACAATGAGCCGGAGCGCAAGGCAAATCCCAAAGGTGATCGCAGAGTTTGGAGTGCGACAGTTCAAAGAGACAGGAGCCCAGGCTGTCGAGGTTCTTCGTGTGAAGGCCTCCACAATTCGAAAACACTTCCGGCGGCTGGCAGGCATCGCCTATCTTGTTGCCGTCATCAGTCGCGACCGTGTCCGTGTCTATTTCTTTGACCTTGCTGCAAACATGCTTCTTGGTGAAAACCTCGAGCTCTCCGTCTATGCGAAGATTCGGAAGACCTCTCGCCTGATCACGAAATTCGAGAAACCCCGTGAGCCGACTCCCGAAGAGCTCCGAATGGAGGCAACTGAGGAGATACGCACGCTCCTCGCCAAGTCGATAAAGCGAGTTGCCCGGCTTGTTGCAAGACCTGAACCGTCCTTCCCTGCTCTCTATGTGACAAAGGGGAGCTCCAGCACAGGACAGAGTTTCGGTACGGCTTTCGACGAGGACGGGACAGTCTTCATCGAGGAGTCTGCAATTCGCTCGCAATGGATCGATGGCATCACCATGCGTCTCGCATTTCTTCTCTTTCTAGATTCCAAGAACCGGGAGTCAGATGTCGCATCTTGTGTTGCAAATGGGGTCGCCCTCTCTCTACTTCGAAATGAGGCTGCGAGCCGATGGATGGAGATCTGGTTGAAGAAGAGCAAGGGCACTCCAGGCACACCATATGTGAACCATCTGATTCGTCATGCCTCAACATACTCGGGAACAGGTTTTCGTTGGCTGCTGTCTCTGCTGGAGCAGTCATCTGATCTCTTGGACTGGAACAGCTTTGGCGCGGCACTGTCGATCATTCATGATGGTGTCATCGTCTCTCTTGGAACCGAAGAATACCATCTGATCAAGGGGCTGTGTGACTCGCTCTCAAAGCCTCGAAGGCTTCAGTCAAAGCGGCACGTTCTCCCATCAATTCATCTAGCTCCGCGCGCAATTGGAGATCCGCTTCCGTTGGGCCAACAGTTATCGGTTTCTCAAGACTCCCCAGACAACGAATACGGTGCATGGGCGACTGTGACCTATGTTGTTGGTGACGAGAGGAAACATCTCACGATTGGACCTGGTGATGGCGCTCATCTTCTCTCTCTGGAATACGGACTCGATATTGAGGACATCATCCCCAAGACCGGGGGTGTCATCTCTCATGGCAAGACTATCATCAGCAGAGCCCTTCGCTCTCTCGGCATTGACATGACCCCTTCAGTCACTATGTCACGAGTGTTGGAATTCCGCGAGTCTTCACTACCAGCAGACCAGAGGGCTGTCTTGGAACGCATTTGTCAGGGCGGTCTCGGAATACTGTCTGACTCTCTGGTAGGCTCCCCTCAGAGAATCATCTCCTTGATCAATAGTGGTCATCTGATTCTGCTGCCTGACTTTCACCATGTGGGAATCGACCATGACTTTCTCATTATTGGAAGTCCGGCCGATGTCAAGAGCGTTGTATCCCAGAGCACAATTGAGTACACTCTGTTCATGACGGAAAATACTACCTACGCTGTCGTTTCGGCACCTGGGTCTTGGCGAAATGAACTCGTTAGTTCGTGCCTCGAGTGCGGTCTGAGCGTCTATCCAATTATTCGCGTTCAGTCGTCAAGAGGTCTGCTGCGTGATGAGGAGCTCTTGCCAGCCAGCCATGAACACCTTCTATGGCGTTAGTCTACGATCTCCACTATTGTTCCAATGGCACGCGTGTTCGCCTCGCGCAGGACGATCTTGTCACCCACTATGATTGCCTCAGGGTGCAACATGAACTCCAGACGCACACGAGCAAAGTCTCCAACGCAGAGGTATTCGGCATCGTATATCTTCTGAAGGACTACCGGGTGTTGAATCGTGTGGCACTGAAGCACGGGAGTATATCCAACTGCTATTCGGGTAGGGTGACGAGTCACAACGATGTTTGCCTCGAATGTACGACAGACACTGATCTCATCCTCTTCATCGGCGATTGCCTGACCCCTTCTGATCAGGTGCTTGTCGATGTCCTTGATGTCGAAACCAAAGAGGTCTCCCACCTTCACTCCAGTCACTCTCTTCTTGAACACCTCGATGCTGAAGATTCTGCCAAAGTGCAGCTCCCCGTTCACATCGGGGCCAATCGCAATGCTCTGTCCTGTCTTGAAGACCCCTTGCTTGACAGTTCCAGTGACAACAACATTTGTTCCCCGGATGCCCTTGTAGACCTTGTCCACATATGCCAGCGCGGGTCTTGTGAGTGCGTCGTTTGACGAACCAGAGGGCAATCTCCTGAGCAGTTCCAATAGCAGGCCTACCGAATCCGTGTCGGTAGATGAGACGCTGAGTATTGGTACTATTATTCCGTTGGGAAACTCTCGAACGACAGGCTCGATGTCCTCCACGTCATTCAGGGTGACCGGTATCTTACCAATGTCCTTGAGCGTGAGTCTGACAACCTCCATGACGAGTTCCATGTCTTCCTTGTTTGCCCTGTCAATCTTCGAAGCAACCAGAATGAACGGCATGTTCTTGCTTGACATCAGAATGAGGTGCTCACGAGTGATGTCATCAAGTCTTGTTATCCCTGTTCTCTCTGTTTCCTGACGTATGAGGTATGCCTCTTCTGGTATTGGGACCAAGACCAGACCGTACTGAGCATCCGCGCCGAGAATGCTTCGAATCATTGTCTTGCTGTATTCCTTGTGACCTGGGGCATCAAAAAATGTTATAATTTTGGAGGACTGATCGAGAACACGAGCAGCCTCTCCCTTGCTCAGAGGATTCTGCAGATGTAGTATTCGTCCATCTTCGGAGAACCCCATGAATGCCATGTGGATGTCCGCTGTCTGACCGCGAGTGAGCTCCTGAGGGTGAGTCAAGAGAAATGACCTTGCACTCCCAGAACCATTGTCGGGTCGTCCGGTCACAAGCACACCGATGAGCGTTGACTTTCCAGAGTTCACCCGACCTGCTACATTAATTGAACATGTCTCTTTCACTTCGGGTGCTGCGACGCGTTTGAGAAGATATACTCCAACAAACCCCTTTGAGGTCTCGACCCTCTCTGCCTCAATGATCTCAACCTCCGCCTCCCTGCTTATCTTGGCAAGAATCTCCTCAGCCTCTTCAAGTTGCTTCTCCGAGATTCCATAGACTCTCCACTCCTTGCCACTAATGTCCTCGATACCGATAAGAAAACGACCCTCAAATGGGGCCTCACACGTCATGTATCGTATTCTGGCGACGAGCCTCTGGCGACGTTCCTCTCTGAGGTCCGCCTTGGTGAGCGTTCGCTTGAACTCAGCATTTCTTGTCTCGCCATTCCTGAGGATGTCCTGAATCTCTTCAAGTGCAGTCATTGTTTCTACCGTTCTACATAGATGTCCTTGAGACCGAACGAATCAATTTAAGCTCAGCTACCTGCTCA
>JAGSHP010000221.1 GCA_029855925.1 Candidatus Thorarchaeota archaeon
CTTGAAGAACTTGAACATGTTACGAACCTCAACCGATTACAGATGACTTACGCTCGACAGTCATTTTATCGCTTTCGGCTAGAGATTTCATCCGACCCGCATCTAGCCAAACCATTAGAGAAGCGAGGACGCAGGACAATGCGGATCAGGTAATGCGGCAAAAAGCTCTATTAGGAAAGGTCGGGAATCAGCTACTGCTATTTCGCAGTTCATAGTGGGAGATACTGCAATAATGGGAGAAGATGTTATTTCGCTAGAAGGCCGGAGCGATGATGAACTCGATGACTCACGTGCGAGAGCGATCATCCTTGAGATATTTCAGAAGGCGGGGCGACGACCACCCTATGATATCGAATTTCTGCGAGAGAGAGATGCAGATTCGAGGCCTAGGATTCGTCTTGACGAGGGGCGTCTCCAAATTGTGGCGTCAACCGAAAACCAATTGAGACGGCTAGTGGGGCGATTTCTTGTAAGACAGAAGTGGTCGCCAATCACATGGTTCTTGGCGAATCACGGTCGGTGGTTCATCGTGATCAATGTATTCTTGCTTGGGGCGTTGTTGGAAATGTCCGTAATTTTTTCACAAGCAAGCCCCAGTCTGCATTCCACGATATCTATGTGGAGCCTTAATCTAACGTCACTTGTTTTATTTGTTATAATATATGGGGGCCCAGTGAAGCATTGCCGACTGAAACGAGAACTTGCCATCAAAATGAGACATATGGACTGCATAACCGAGTATGATGCGCGGGACTACATGTTTGATGAGATCCCGTTGGCCATGTCATTCATAATTCCAGTCCTATGGACTGTGGCCAGTCTTCTCATTGTCATGAACCACGTTGATACTTCGAGTCTTGCTTTCGAGATCGAGATGGTCGTGCTTCTTGGCTGGAGCCTTTTTTCAATCATCCCCATGGCCATTGCTTCAAGGAGCGCATCGAAGAGCGACCTCTGCCATGGGCGAAGAGCAGATGATGCCAAAGGAGGAACACGCTACAATGTCTCGAAACGTCTACAGAATGTCCTCGCAGACATGATCGATAGAGTGGAACTGAGGGACACACTGCGTGCCAAGCTTGGGAACTTTGATGGCATCGATGTTAAATTTCGAAATATAAAATATCCAAATTGCAGACTGTTCAATTTCTATCTCAGCAAGAGAACGCTCCACATCAAGGCATCAGATGTCTCTGAAAAGGGAGCCTATCATCTGGGTCTAGCGGAACTCGTACTATACAGTCTTCGAGCTCGATCGAGTCAAAGAGTGTCCCAGGCGACAAGAGTCGTCTTCAATTTTCTGTTTTCCATGTCTGCGGCAATCGCTCTCATCGTCATAGGTTACTCTGTCTCCCAGACTGCAGTGGTAATTGCCTGTGGAATCATACTAGTGATCTTCTTGACATCGTGGTACGGCGAATGGAAACATAATGCCGAAGTAAGAAATGAGTTAGCATCTATACTCAGAGGCACAGACGGCTTTTCGGAGAGAGCTGTGAGATTCTACGCCAGAGCAGTCAACAAGTTCTCTGTAAGAATGGACCTGAGCATCCTAATGATAGGACTGTTCGTGATCATTGGGATCACATGGTTGATGGTCACTGCGCCCATCTAGAGCAATTCAGTCAGACGCAAGACCACCTACGGACTCCGCACAGGAGACCTTGCAGACAGATGGAGAATTAGCAGAAACACAAGAAATATCGGACATTGTTCGGAGAACACCTCATGCCTAAGTCGTTTGTCTATTGGACAGAGCCTCTAAAGAGCATATTTGACGTCACGGTCAAGACGTGCATCGAAACCGAAGATGGGTTCGAAGTGGTCATCGAGGAACCGGTCGTGAGACCTGAGGGCGGTGGTCAAGCAGGCGAACGTGGGACGATTGTGCAGTCCGAGAGAGAGGTGCAGTTCCATGACACCGCGGAACGTGACGGAAAGACCACTCTCATCTGCAAGGAACCAGTTGAAACAGGTACAGCTACTCTGCACATTGACATGAGTTGGCGAAGAGCAAGCATGCGGAATCACAGTGCGGAACATCTGTTCGTCAGTCGGATGAAGAGGATCCATGACGGAGCCGAGCTGGGCTACATTTGGGTCGATGGCGAGCATGGCACAGTTGATGTTCATGGGGAGAATATCACACTGGAGGAGATCTTCAAGGCAGAGAGGGAGGTACAGCACATTGTCGCCGAGGATGTCCCGCTTCGTTCAAGAATAATTCCTGCAAGTGAACTCGACGAGTCCATCAGAGCCAGAGAAGGCGTGACCAAGAAGCACGAAGACGTGAGAGTTGTCTCCTTCGGAGACTATGATAGCTCCGCGTGCTCCGGGATCCACGTACTCTCAACAGGGGACATAGGACTCTTCAAGGTGATAAACTGCAAATTTCTCGAGGGGAGAGTCAGGGTGGAATTCGTGACGGGAGAACGTGCGATAAGAGAGGTGACGGAGGTCTACAACGAGGTCCTCTCAAGGAAGGAGACCTATCCATTCGAGATGGAGCAGATCGGTGCGGTGCTCGACCGGAGCAAACGAGCACTGGAAGAACGCAATATGCTCGTCGAGAAGGTGGAAGAGCTTGTGACCACACGCATACGCAGCGAGAGCATAGAGGATATCTCCTTCATCGCCGAACTCATGCCAGGATTTGAACCGGGCGACCTGAGGCGGATCGTGAAAAAAATGCCTTTCAAGGGGAGGATGGCAATTCTGCTGTTCAGCCCGGGTCGCAAGTCGAACTTCATCTTCGCAGTCAATGAGC
>JAGSHP010000417.1 GCA_029855925.1 Candidatus Thorarchaeota archaeon
ACACGCGAAGTGACATTTCCACTCTGCTCGCTCTTGTGATATGATAAGTCCGCATCTATGAGATGGTCATAGACATCCCTCTGGACCGATTGAACGAAGCTCGCTTGGGCACCTGACAAGATCCATGTGTAGATTCCATTGAATGCCCAAGCTATCAATTTCAGGGCGAAGTATGCCACAGTGAGGAAGATTGCCCCCTGAAGTGAGCCACCAACATAAAACACCAGATCAATGCCTTTGCTTATGACAAATGGTGAGATCAGCGAGAGGACGGTGGAGATGAGCGATAGAACGGCTCCAACAGCAACAATTCGTTTGAAGGGGCCAAAGTACCCGAACATACGACCCAGCAGGACACGTATCGGGCGACTGCGTTTTTCTCGTTTTGCCGCCATTCTTGATGGGCCGCCGTGTCCATGAAATGCCATTACGCAGCACCTCCTTTTGCAGCAGCACGTGCAAGCATCGCTTCAGCTCCAGGCAGTCGCTCGAATATTCTCTGATAGACTGGAGACTCACGAATCAATTCAGAATGCTTGCCGCGAGCCACGAGCCGCCCCTTATCCAGAATTATGATCATGTCCGATTCTAACAGAGTTCTGAGGCGCTGGGTCACTGTGATACTGGTCCTGCCCCTCATGACTTCTCTCAAAGCCTTTCGAAGGTGGTATTCGGTCTCGGCGTCGACTGCACTGACCGAGTCATCCAGTAGTAAGATCTTGGGATCCTGAATAAGAGCGCGTGCGATTGCTAGTCGTTGACGCTGCCCACCACTTAGCGTCATTCCACGCTCACCAATGACTGTGTCATACCCCTCCGGGAGCTGAATGATGAATTCATGCGCCTGAGCCTTCTTGGCTGCATCGATGATCTCTTCATCTGTTGCGTTCTTGTTGCCGAAGGCTATGTTGTCTCGAATCGTGCCTCTAAACAGAAAGATGTCTTGTTCAACAAGCCCCACTGCATCACGCACCGTCTTGGTCCTGATATGGCGAAGGTCCATACCATCTATCAGGATTGCACCTTCAGTGGGATCGTAAAGGCGTAACAGTAGTTTGAGAACCGTACTCTTTCCGCTACCAGGGCCGCCAATTAGAGCCACACGCGACCCTCCTGGAATTGTGACAGTGAGGTCGCGAAGAGCGTAGTGGTTCGTCCCATGGTTGTTATGCGAGTAAGAAAAGCTCACGTGATCAAACACAATATCACCCAGCCAGTTCACATCTGTGACATCTTCCTCTGGTTCGATGAGGGGGTCCTTCCAGTTCATGAGATCTATGATCCTCCGGGCGTTCACGTAGCCACCGCGAAGCATCAGTAACATCCGTGGAAACTGAAAGTTGAGAAACTCAAGTGCAATCAATAGACCCAATATTGAGGTCAGTGTTCCAACTGTCAATGCCCCAGCCAAGACTGCGGAGGCGCCGTAGAAGAACGCGATTGTCGTCATCACTAGGAGAATCAGGGCGGGGAGATAAAATGCTGCAAGTCTACCCTCTTTGGCGACAACATCGGCATACTCTTTGCTCACTTCTTGGAACTTTGCCTTCTCCTTTTCTTCTGCACCAAAGGCTCTGACCACTTCGATACCAGTGAAGACGCCCTGTGCAACAGAGGTGAGATGCTCCATGGTCTCGGAACGAACCCGCCTCACAGGCTCAATCGTATTGGCGTAGCGATAGGCAAATCCAAGATAGATGGGAGAGCCAATGAGCATGAGCAGAGTGAAGAATGGGATCGATACGCCATTCACAACAAGGTAATTGGCCATGCTTGGAGTGAGGTCGTAATGAATCAGGAAGGAGATAGTGATGACGAGCGACGCTAGCGCACCGAGTACGTTTCGCAGAGCGGGGTTGAGTGACATTCTGACCCAGTTGATGTCCTGCATTGCCACCGACAGAAGCCGCTTTGAGTCCACCTCATCATGAAATGCCATCGAGTACTCCTGAAGGGTCTCAAAGAACTCTTGGCGCGCGTCTCGTTGCCACTTCAGTGTAACAACAGCCCACACATACCCAACAACAAAATACATTGTCATGTATATGGCGGCAAGAATGACAAGAGTCCATACAAGAGTCATGAACTCAGCACTGATTCCACTGGTCGTGAGTGAATCAACAGCCTCGCCAACAATAACACTGGGTATGGTCACAAGATAGGCAGAAACGCCTGTCAAGATGGTCGCGAGTGTAATGACGCCCTTGTGCCGGGCGATCCCACTGAGCATGTATTGTGTAGCAGTTGTGTATCTTGGATTCTCTTGCGTCATTCGCTTGAACTCCTTTGTTCCAGTTTACTAATGATTTCCTGTAGTTCTGTCTGTATTCGACGAAGCCTCTTCACAACTCGCTTCTTCTGAGAGACCTTGAGACTGGGCTCAATTAGATGCAGTCGCTCAAATGCAATCGTGATCAAGTCCGTATAGGCCATGGCTTGATCCATAGGGTCCAATATACCCAACCAGAAGAGGGGACCGAGTTTCATCTTTTCCAAGAGCATTGACTTGTGATCGCGAATCCTCTTGAGAAGACTTTCTCCCTCAGGCGCCAGACGATACGTCTTTGATCGTCCATCCACTCGGACGGTCTGAATGTAGCCGTTCTCCTCCATCTGAGCCAAGAGGGGATATATCGAGCCAGGACTGGGTGTCCAAGTACCATTGCTGCGTTCCTCTAAGACACGAATTATGTCCATGCCTGACATCTCACTGGACTCCAATAGCCGAGCTATGATGAGCCTCAACAGCCCACGAGGCACGGCATGCAGTCTGCGATGACTCTCACAGTCAGGCACATCGGTCACATGAACACCTCTATATCGTATTCGATATCGTATTCGATATCGAATACGATATAAATGCTCT
>JAGSHP010000003.1 GCA_029855925.1 Candidatus Thorarchaeota archaeon
CCTCTATGTATGGGCGGACCTCCCTCAAGGCTGGGTTGTCACTGGAGATGAATTCGTTCTCAGCGCCTTGCTTCTCTCTGGAGGGGTCCCTATTTCAGGGCAACCTATAACGTTTAGAGACAATACGGATAACCACCTGATGGGAACTGCCATCACCGAACAGGGCTCACTCTTACCACTTGCCAATCTGACCTACACGTATCCCAGCGATGCAACACCAGGCATTCACAATGTTTCTGCTATCTTTCAAGGGCCAACCGTCACAGTTGAGAACTTCACGTATTTCTATGTGGTTGCACAGCCAAACCCGCTCACATCGGCACATAAGGGAGCATCACAATTCGCACTTAGTGAAACGTACGATGTGGATCTAAGTCTTGGCCTTGACTCCTATGTCGCATATTGGGATGACACTCTTCACGTCCATGGGGTCATGACCGTGGGTGGTGACCCCGTTGATGGGACTACTCTAGATAACGACCAGATCCGCATCATGTGGGACAACTGGTTCATGGGCAATGCAACAATACAGTCCGATGGTTCGTATGCGCTGGATATCCCACTAGATCCCAGTGACACGGTCAGGATGACCGTTGGATCGCATGAGGTGTGGTCTGAGTATCTTGGCGAATACACCTCCGACGGAATTCCCATTCTTCTACCTGGGTCTAGCGACAAATCGACAGTTGATCTACGAGGCAGTATTGACCTGTCGATCACCGCCACCCCGTCAATAGTTTCAAGAGGGTCGACTCTACACTATGATGGAACCTGCGCACTGAAAAATGGTACAATCCTGATTGGTGAGACGATAGGCCTCTTTTTCGATGGCACTTGGATTACCGATGTGTCTACAAACAGCTCGGGTGGCTTCAGTTATGACTATGTCATTCCTGACACCCAACCTATTGGTACTTTCCCTGCTCAGGCGAATTGGACATCCTCCTATACCGGCATTGCAGGCAATTGGAGCAATTCAGTGGACATCGAAGTACAGCTCAACGGCGCATCCATTACAATCGATTCGACCCCCAGAGACCCGCAGGTGATTCATCCCTACGAAAACATCACGATATTTGGATATCTCACAGACCAACTCAACGGGTCGGGTCTGGTTGGGAAGGATGTCGACATCTATTGGGATGCTGGAGGTACTGTCATCAATATTGGCACAGTCACAACTGGCGCTGACGGATATTACGAGCTTAATTATACGGTCACTGACAGCTATTTCGGTTCAGTGGACTATTGGTCCGAGTACGTTTCATCATCACCCGCCTATCAGGGTGCCACCTCCTCAACTCTGTCTATCACCGTTGAAAAGTGGCCGACTGATGTCACGATCACCATAACGAATTCTACTGTACACCCCGACGAGACAATAACCTTCTCTGGTGCTGTGTCCGTTCCTGATCAGGGCGCTCTACTGGGAAACGCCCCAGTCACCATCTGGTGGCAGAATAGCACATCCACTTACAACCTCTCGGTAGTTCTGACGAGCGCAGCAACTGGTATCTATGGGTTCACATACACAATCCCCATCAATCACGAGTTTGGTACTGTTCTTGTCTGGGCTGAGTTTGTGTCACCATGGGCTGCCTATGCAGATGACGTTTCAGACGTTCTCTCTCTGACTGTTACGAACTATACAACCTTCCTAACTGTGAATTCCAACTCTTCAACGTACCACATCAATGAGACTGCCTATATCTGGGGGCAATTGACCTATGAGAATGGGACTCCCATTACTGGTCGCCAAGTGGTCTTAGCATGGACGAATGCGACTGGCACTTGGTATTATCCCCTTGTCACTAATGGATCCGGTATATATCATTTTTATTATAACTTTTCACCTGCCAATGATGACATTGGTACAGTAAACGTGACAGTTTCTTTTACATCCTGGACGAGATTGCACTCCGATGCATCCGCATCACTGAGCACACTCACCGTCCAGCTATTTCAACTGGATTTGACAGCCACGCTTGA
>JAGSHP010000106.1 GCA_029855925.1 Candidatus Thorarchaeota archaeon
ACAGAGGACAGGGTTTGATACCGCATAGTCGTGACCACCATCACCAGGAACGACCTCAATTGCATTGTAGGCACAATTGACCTCACATGTCCCACAGCCCACACAGACCTCCGGGTCGACAACTGAAACAATCGCCTCAGCCTTTCGAATGCCACTAATGAGGGGGACCAGTGCCCGTGCGGCTGCTCCACGCCCTTGAATGATACTCTCATGAATTCTCTTAGGCGCCGTCGCGGTTCCAGCAACGTAGACACCATCTGTCTGAAAGTCGACAGGGCGAAGCTTGGGATGAGCCTCCATGAAGAAACCAGACATGTTGAGCGGGACCTTGAAGGCCTCAGAGATGACCCGGTTCTCCTTCGGGGGTATCATGCCCGTTGCGAGTATTACATGATCAACGTCAATTCCAATTTGGGAACCAAGTATCTGGTCAACTACTTCAACCCTCAGTGCGCGGGCCTTGCCTTTCTTGACCTCTGGCGGAGAGTCCTTGTCAAATCTTACAAAGACAACACCCTTCTTGCGAGCCTCGCGATACTTGTCCTCAGCATCATACGAAGTGCGTAGATCGCGATAGAAGTGAAAGACGCGTGAGTTCGGATATTTCTCAAGTAGTTCAAGGGTGTGTTCAATGGCCACCATGCAACAGATGCTCGAACACCAAGTCCTTGCACCCTCGAGGCTCTCATCCTCTCGGGATCCAACACAATGAATCACTGCAAAGGTATCGCCGTCCTTGATACTCTCACCACTTGCCACTCGATTGCTGAACTCTAACTCGGTCATCACTTCTGAGAGCTTCTTTAGTCCGTACAGGCCGGTCTGCTCCAGTGGGACTGCTCCGGTCGCGACAACTACAACTCCGACCTTAACATCACGTCTCTTGCCGGCAGTGTCGATAGTGACCTCAAAGTCGCCAATGGACCCCTTTGCATCAACTACCCTTGAGCCTAAGATTAATTCGATATTGGGATTACCAGTGATTCGTTTCTCAAAGTCTGCAATGATCTCGTTGGTCGGTGTAAAGTCGAAGTTGACGGTGGAGAGATGATTGAGCAGACCACCGACACGGTCCTCCTTCTCCACAAGGTAGACTTTGAAACCACGTTCGGCAATGAGTTCTGCAGCGGACATCCCAGTCACACCAGCGCCAATGACCAATGCCGCAGGCTCGACGGGTGTGACCGCCTCTTCCTGTGGCTCAAGAAGCTGAGCTCTCGCAACAGCCATTCTGACAAGGTCCTTTGCCTTCGCAGTCGCCTCGTCCTTCTCGCCCTGATGAACCCAAGAACAGTGTTCCCGAATATTCGCCATCTCAAAGAGGTACTTGTTGAGACCAGCCTCTTCTATTGTGGCACGAAATAGTGGTTCATGTGTTCGGGGCGTGCATGAAGCAACAATGACTCGGTTCAGTTGATGTTCTTTGATGGCCTCCTTGATGACCTCTTGAGCATCGGATGAGCAGGAGTATAGAAGATTCTCAGCATAGACCACGTTGGGAAGTGTAGAAGCGTACCGGGTGACATCAGCCACATCCACGGTTCCTGCAATGTTGATGCCGCATGAACAAATAATGACACCAATCCTTGGTTCGGCAGCCATCTGCTCAAAGTCGGCCTCACTGACTGCCTCGGTCTCGACCTTCTCTGGGAGTGGGATATCACCGACTGCAAGTCCAGCAGCAGCACTTGCATGAGCGACAGAATCAGGGATGTCCTTTGGTGCATTCATGGCACCAGCCATGTATATTCCAGGGGTGGCGGTTCTGACCGCCTCTATGCCTCCAGCTCCACCGTTCACAAAGCCGTACTGGTCGGTCGAGATCCCAAGCTTCTCAAAGAACTCAGGGTCCTCGTTGGGAACCATTGCCGGGCATAGAACGACCAAGTCGTATCGGTCGAGCAACACTGCATGGCCCTTTGCATCGCTATGCCGGACTATCAAATCATGCGTGGATGGATCTTCTTGAATCTCGCTTGGGAGCCCCTTGACGTAGTGAATGCCATATTCCTGTTCCCCACGTACAAGAAACTCCTCAAAGCCCTTGCCGAAGGCGCGGAGGTCGTTGTATAGTATGTCTATGTCAACGTGGGGGGTATGATCCTTTGTGATGATTGCCTCTTTGGTTGCATAGGTGCAGCAGATGCGAGAACAATAGGCGCAATGGTTCACATCACGCGAGCCAACACACTGGACAAACGCAATTCTCTGTGGTTCGCGCCCATCAGAAGGTCTCATAATGATACCACCAGTCGGACCACTCGCCGAGACCATCCGCTCATACTCGAGTGAGGACACGACGTTTGGAAAACGGCCATACCCATACTCTGGGACTGAGGCAGGGTCTAGAAGATTGTATCCCGTGGCAAGAATGAGCGATCCTGCGTTGATCTCAATCTCTTCGTCCTTGATGTCGAAGTCAATTGCCTTTGCCTTGCATGTCTTCACGCACATCATACACTCGATGCAGTTCTCTTTGTCAATGGTAGCAACATTAGGTACTGCTTGGGGGAACGGAATGTAGGCGGCCTTGCGCATTTTCAGCCCCATGTCATACTCATTGGGAACCTCAATCGGGCAAATCCTCTGACAGTCACCACAACCTGTACACTTGTCAAGGTCCACACGACGAGTGCGCTTGAGAATCTTGACAGTGAAATCACCGCGTTCTCCTGTCACATCCTTGACCGTAGAGTAGGCAAGGATCTCAATGTTGGGATGACGCGAGCAGTCTACCATCCAGGGGCCCATGATACACATTGAACAGTCCAGTGTTGGAAACGTCTTGTCCAGTTGAGACATGTGACCTCCTATAGAGGGGTTCTTCTCGACAAGATAGACCTTGACGCCCATCTCAGCAAGGTCAAGCGCAGCCTTGATACCGGCAATTCCTGCACCTATGATGACTACCGGTTTTGTCGTACTCGCGGTCTCGGCCATTACTGCGTTCTCTCCAACAGTGGTATCGAACTTTCTCGAAAATACATGATAAAAAGTTGGTTGTTCAGCAATCTTCAAACAAAACTATTGAAAAAAGCAAGGGGAAAATAAAAGAGGAACATAGGGCAGACACATGGTCTGCTGCCTACAATGTTCCTATTGTCAGGGCAACATGTCTCGTGGAACAATCACTCCTTCTTAGATATGGGAACCTCCACCTCTGAGAGATCAGGAAGTTCAGAGTCCTCTCTAGAAGGCGACCTGTTCCGCGAGAGGTATACACGGGTATAGCTTCGCGTTGCCTTCATCTGCGTCCCAGCAACTCATAATACTGCACTGGTAGTATTAAACAGATTCGGTGATAGAGGTCACCAGTTGTGAGAGAATGACATTCGATTACGACACAATGGACCAACTTGCACATTGTTAAGGGACAGTTCGTGCATCGAGTAATTAGGCACTTAGACCAAGGCGGTCTAGCGCAGGCTCACTCTTCCGTTGCATGTACTGTAGATGCGTCTTGAGTCCGAACTCGTCAGGGTCATGCCCAAATGCCAATGCTAGTAGTTCCACGACGTGTAGGACATCAAACTGGTACTCGATACCAAAGTGCTTCTGAATCTCAACCTGCCCCAGATCAAGCTGCAATTCGCAGAACGGACATGGAGTGACAATGATGTCTGCGCCGCCTGCCTTATTGATGCTATCAAACTTCTGCCTTGTGAAGTCAAGTGATACCTTGATGTCGGCAGTACGAACTGCACCACCAGCACCACAACATATCAGCTCATCCCTGTAGGGAACGTACTCTGCGCCAGAGGTCTCACATAGCTCTCGAAAGATTCGGGGTCGCTCCGAGTCATCCTTCTGCTTCAGGGCCCGAGGACGCATCCAGTGGCATCCAGGATGCAACGCCATACGAACACCACTGAGAGGACGAACAATCTTCTTGCGTATCTTATCGAAACCCGCAGTATACACTAGAACATCAACATAATGAGTCACTTCAACCGTGCCCTTGAACTCTCTGCCAATCTCAGCAAGGTTCTCATTGACCCTCTTGCGTAACTCTTCATCCTCCTTGAGTTCGTGCGCTGAGTCCCAGAGGCTTGCAAAGCAACCATTGCACCCTGTAGTTATAGGAGCTCCGCCCTCTTCGGCAATGGTCAGATTTCTGGCCGAGATCGTCGCCCAAGTGACTCGGTCGAATGAGCCAAATACACCAGGTGCGGGGCAGCATGTTGCGCCCACCATATCGAGGAGTTCGATTCCCAAGTCCTCGAACACCAGCTTAGCAGCCTTCTCTATGCTCGGGTAGCGGTGGGGGATAATGCAACCAAGAAAATGGAAGAACTTGGGTTTCGCCAATGTCTATCACTCCTTCTTCTTTGCCTTCTCGGCCTCGGCTTTCATGAGCTCCTCGTATCCAATGAGCTTCTCAAACCCGCTGACCTTGGTGATCTTGCGAACCTCCTCAATCGCCCACGGGTTTCCACTTGCATTCGGAGGTACTGGCTCCAGACCAACGGAGGCGCGCAACTTCTGCCACGACTCTTTGTCGAGGGGCACGGCGTGACCGGTCTCAACAACCTTTGCCGCGGTCTTTCTGTGATTCATAAGCATGTGACCATGAGCCACTGCCACGTTACGGATCGCCTTGATCACGTCAGTGGGGTTGACCTCTTGCGGGCATCTGTCCTGGCATGTGTAGCAGGTAGTGCAATACCACAGTTCAGGTGCAGAGATCACTGCCTCTTTCAGACCAAGGAGTGCCTTTCTAATGATTAATCGGACAAGATAGTTGGTTCGTGCTCCAGCGGGACAGCTCCCACTGCAAGTACCGCACTGAAAACAGCTCTGGATGTTAGGGCCGCCAGTGGCCCTTATCATCTCTGCAAAAGAGGTGTCAGGTTCATCTATGACTATGGGTTGGGACTCCGTGCTTGCCAAGGTGATCCACCGACTGCTTGCGAATCAAATACAACTCGCCTTAAATTCGTTGCCAATGGGGGGCTCTGTGGAAAGTCACCTCCCATTACACTCCAGAACGTTCAGTCGTTCTATGTTGTGAAGAATCACTTTGATCAACAGCTCTCGCCGCTGTTCCTTGTATCCTCTTGAACTCATACTCCCGGTGAACCTCACCTTCAGCATGCCAAACACGGTCTCCACCAGGCCTCTCCTTCCATAGCTGTGTCGCTTCTTCCACTCCACAGGGGCTCGTCGATACTCTCTGATCAACTCATTGTAGCCACGGTACCCCCGGGACCTGGTGCTCAGCCCCTCCATTCTTGGGTTCGATGCCAGGATATGCCCCCAGGTCATGGATGACCTGGACGTTCTTTTGTCAGATGTAGGCCTTGTCACCATAGACATGCCCAAGACGCTGATGAGGTACGCTCCTCAAGAGCAGGACCAGTTCTCTTGCATCACCACTAGGTCGCGCCTTCACCTTGGCCCCATGAATCATCAGGGTGTCCGTGTCCACAGCTGCGCGAAGTGCTGTAGGTGAATCGCCGTTTCCGCGTCTTCTTGAATCGGACGGTCATCCACTCACCGCCAGTGGAATGTGAGAACCCGGTGGAGTCCACCGCGATGTTCCTAGGAGGAGGTCGCTTCCGAGCAAGGAGTCGATACATCCTGTGGAGGAGTCGGGTGTCCAGTCGCTTCAGTGCCTGTTGAAGGAGGGAGTAGGAGGGGGTCACTCAAGACCAAGTCGTTCAAGGAGCAGTGGTGTGAAAGAGCTGAGCAACGAAGTCTCGGTAACTGAAACCCGAGTCGAACTTGAAACCCAGAAGAACAAAGAGGGCAGAGATGGGAAAGTCTGGAGGTCTGCCGAAGGTGGAACTTCGAGTCGGTACCATAACACTAAGGTTGATAAGTTCATCAAGCAAGAACTGAGAGTGACGAGACCTGGCTGTATCGTATGATTTGTAGTAGTTCATAAATCGTGAGATAC
>JAGSHP010000163.1 GCA_029855925.1 Candidatus Thorarchaeota archaeon
GCGTGAATGCCCGCGAGAGATACTCAACGATGTGCGGAACATCGAACAACAGGTCCGAGGTCGTGGAGTCCTGCTTGGTCACTCCATTGATCTTCGTGTATAGGCGAAGATTTGAGCCATCACCAAGTTCATCAGTGGTCACTATTGCGGGGCCCATGGGACAGAAGCCATCAATCGATTTCGCACGCACCCACTGACCATCGCGTTTCTGAAGGTCGCGAGCGCTGAGGTCGTTGATGATAGTATATCCAGCCACGTACTGTAGCGCTTCATCGTGGGGGATGTTCTTGCAAGTCTTGCCAATCACAACACCCAGCTCGACCTCCCAGTCAAGTCGCCTTGTCAGCTCAGGGTAGGGGATATCCTCCTCGGGGTCAACAACTGAAGAAGGGAACTTGGCGAAGATGACGGGAAACTCCGGAACACTTCTCCCGGTCTCCTCAATGTGTGACCTATAGTTCAAGCCCAGCGCAATGATCTTGCCAGGTCGCTTGATTGGTGCCAGAATCTTGACCTCGGAAGCATCAAGACCAGAAACGTCTGCTGATGACGGGTCACCCCCTAAAGAGTCCACAATCCGCTGCAGTATGGAAACACCGTCAGTCCAGCGCAGCAAATCAATCATCTGGCGTGGAACCATACCCTCAGAGTAGCCGTCGCCGGCACCATGGTTGGCAAACAATGCAGGGATGTCGTATATCTTACCCTCAAGGTCAATTCCAATCGAGACCGTATCACCATGGGCATAGGACACAAGATGCATAGTCACTGAGATACGTGTACGATTTTATTCATAACGGTATGAGCGAGAAGGACCCTGCGAACGCCAGAGCATGATATCGACACAAGAGGACCAGTCCCTTCGAATGACACTCCATTGCAACTAAACACTTAATAGGAATCTTACGAAAACAATAGTTAAGTTGATAGTCTTCATAATGCTTGCCGGAGCACTCATGAGTGGGATTCTAGTGTTTCTTGCAGATAAGAGGGACCGACATCGTAGAAGCCCGATTGTTGTGAGAAAGAGAAGATACAGGGACATGTGGAAGAATTCGCTGGTCGAGTGCTATCACGAACCATCCAAGTATCGATTCGGACCTGGGAGAATCATTCCAGCAGAACGCAAGACTGACAGAGCCAAGTGAGGCAACGAGTGGCGAACCTAACGATTTATTCGTGAGAATGTAGAATATGGAGATGGTAAAAAATGACAGTTGAGCGATCAATCGATGAGCTACCTAATGAGGTATACATTCCCCTGGGCAGACGGGGAATGGAGGGTATCCCCCTCAAATTGTGCACCTATGCATGTGACGGCGATGAGCTGAAGCTTGTGAGTGTCACAACCGAGCCCGAGGAGATCACAAACCACGGACTGGAGCCTGTCTTGGAGGATTGGCTCGTCGAATGTACAAAGTGCCACAGGCTGTTCACGATCCGCTGCAAGATAAGATACCTTGATGGAAAGAGAGTCGACACGATGGTCAGCATTCTTGATGACCACGGAAACGATCTCGGCTGGCTCGGAAACTACTAGGTGACAGGACTAATGCGCAAGTATCGTATTGCCGTGGTACCGGGTGATGGCATCGGTAAGGAGGTAGTCCCCCAGGCAGTACGTGTAGCAAGAGCCGCTATGGAGAGTGTGAAGGGCCTCGGTCTGGAGTTCGTAGACATAGAGGCTGGCGGCGAATACTATCTCAAGACAAATCAGGAGTGGAGCGAGGAGTCCGAAGAGTTTGTCAAGAAGGAAGCGGATGCCACGCTTCTCGGAGCAGTTGGTGCGCTTGACAAGCATGGCAACACGGTACGCCTCCCGGACGGGAATCTGGCAGGATATCATGTGGTCATAGGTCTCAGGTTTGATCTCGACCTGTATGCAAATGTCAGACCGGTCAAGCTGTGGGAGGGCGTTCCAACACCTCTGGCTGGAAAGAGTCACAGAGATGTTGACATGGTCATACTCAGAGAGAACACAGAGGGACTCTATGCACCCGTGAGGGGCACTCTCAAGAGAGGGGGCAAGCCCGAGATTGCAATTGACACACGAGTCATTACGCGCAAGGCCTCCACCAAGATCATAGAGCGGGCATTCAATACTGCGGAGAAGAGAAACGGTAGACCACTGGACAACACAAGGATGGTCACATGCGTGGACAAGAGCAATCTGCTGGCTGGCTGTCGGCTCTTCAGATCTGTGTTTGATGAGGTCGCAAATAAGCACCCGAGCATCAAGAAGGACTATGCTTACGTTGATGCCTGGACACAGTGGTGCATTCGAAGACCTGAGAACTTTGACGTTGTTGTTGCACCAAATGCATTTGGAGACATCATTACAGACCTCGGTGCCGCCATTCAGGGTGGTCTCGGAATGGCTCCTGCCGGCAATATTGGGGACTCGAAGGGGGTCTTCGAACCAGTTCACGGGTCGGCACCAAGACACTATGGGGAGAACACCGCAAACCCAATTGCAGCAATACTGGCTGCATCCATGATGCTTGATTGGCTGGGCGACCAACACAGCGATGACCACTGCAAGCAGGCGGCGCAATTGATAGAGGAGGCTGTTGCGAGTGTCCTTCGAGATGGCAAAATCCGGACATACGACCTTTGCGTCGGCGAGTGGAAACAGGTAAAGCCCTCCTCGACGACCCAAGTGGCTGATGCAATTATCGAAACCATAGAGA
>JAGSHP010000325.1 GCA_029855925.1 Candidatus Thorarchaeota archaeon
CAAGGCATACAATAGCCCCTCCTGAACCTTTCCCCGTACGGGTCATGGTCAGAGGCGATCCAAGCGTCAGAGGGATTCGCTTTGAGATTCTGTTCAAGGAGACCGTGGCTCCAAAGGGTCGTGTCGAGACAGTGACTCGACAATTGTCTACAGTGTACCTCGATAAGGAACATCTATCCTATGAGAGCTGGATGGACATCGGTATGCAGACCAGTGAGAGATGGTTTGTCCCCTTCGTATCAAGACTGATAAAGACGGAGATCGTCTTGAAGGTGACTGCTGACATACCATTCAGGTTCGACAGGTCAGTTGAGTTTCATCTTGCTGCCGCATCGCCATGTTCGGACCTATTCGACCAAGATGATTTCCTATTCGGCTACTAGAAATAAGTCGCACCCCTGAGAGATCTGTCTCAGGGGCGTCAACTCTTTGACTATCCAGTTATGGTGAAGCCGTCGAAGGCCATTGCACCGATGCTAACATTCCACGGGAACTCTCGTACGTCATTCCCCATAGCAATGATGTTCTTGAATCCCTCATAGAAATTGCCGGCCACTGAAACTGGCTGGACTGGATGCTTGATGGCTCCATCCTCAACAAGATACGCCGACGAGGCGACTACTGCGAACTCTCCCGTTGCAACATCAGTGTGAAATATGCCCAACGGAAAGCTATCGATCAGTATGGCCTTACCATCGATCGAGCTGATGATATCGTCCAGAGTACCCTTACCGCCTTGCACCTCCAGATGCTTCACACCAACTGACGGAGGCAGCTCATAGGGTACACTGGCCCCAAACATCCCTCCACCACGAACTGCATTCCCGGTGGGTTCAACCTCGTAGGCACGGCCGTAGTAGGTATTGAAGAGGAATCCCTTCAGGACGCCGTTCTCGATGACCGTCGTCTGCTGCTGAGGATAGCCCTCTGCGTCGATCGCCATCGTGTTGAGGTACTTGGGGTTCTGGCCGTCATCATGAACCGTCAGCGACTTTGTGGCAATCTCATTTCCTAGGTGATCGCACAGTGGCGAGACCCCGTTGACCACAGCCTCTCCCAGCACAGACCGCGATAGGCTGGAGGCAATGTACGTGGACGCCGAGATGGGAGTCCAGATGGTGGGCAATTTGTCTGTGTAGTCCAGTTTCTTCGCACCCAGGAGGTCCACAGCCTGCTGTGCCGCTGTCCGTCCAAGACCTTCAGTCTTGATCACTCGGTCACGGGCCACATCGAATTCAAAGGAGCCACGTCTCTCCTCACCCACAATCGCCTGAACACTTATCGAGGCTGAGTTGTTGCCGAAGCGCGTGGCCTCAAGAATGCCTCGAGTGTTACCTACCGCGTATGCGCCCCATGATGCTCCAACGTCAGCAGAGAATATCTTCGCACGTTCATCAACAGGCTTCGCCTCCTCGATCATCCCCTCGCAGAATTTAATCAGGTCGTCGGTCCCGAGTTCCAGAATCGCCTCGTCGAAGGCACCCTCTCTTCCATGACCCGCAGGGTCGCAGAAGCCTTGGAAACGATCATCCTCAACCGTCACTCCTGAGGCAATCGAGAGAGCCTCAGATATGACTCTATCAAGCCTCTTCTTCTCGAGACCAGATGCACTGGCAAAGCCTATGCGCTTCCCAAGAGCGACTCGCGCCGCACAACCAGCAGTGATGCCATCCTTCGCGGACACCATGCCCTGGTCAATCTCAGCTGACATCTCGTGAGCATAGAAAACAACAACCTCGATCTCCGCGTCAGAGTTTATTGTCTTGCCATGCTTGACCGCAGAATCAGTCATGGCAAGTAGTTCATCCTTTATCGTGTCGTAATTCATCATGCGAACCTCCTATGCCTTCCCTCCAAAGGTCACCCCGTCCACTACTAGCTTCGGACCTCCGAGACCTACTGGCAGCGGCGCCTGGCCGCCCTTTCCGCAACCACCAAAATAACCACTGTAAATCTGCAGGTCGCGTGTCGCGCCTTCCACATTTCCAAGAAGTTCGAGAACATTTCCGGAGAGCGAGACCTCCCTGATGGGATACTTAATCTCCCCGTTCTCCACCCAGTAGCCCCTAATGGCCTTGAAGAGAAAACTCCCGTCGCCCTGGACCTGCCCGCCCGCGGTCTGAATCGCGTACACCCCCGTACCCAGAAGTTCAAGTGCCTCTTCATCACTCAGGTCGCCTGGTGCAAAGTAGGTGTTGGTCATTCTCACGATGGGTGAGAACATGAAATGAATCGCACGTGCGTTTCCTGTCGGCTGTTGTCCAAGATTCGCGGCAGTGCCTCTATTGTGGAGGTAATGTTTCAACACACCCTTATCAAGAACTGTTGTCTTATGAGCAGGGGTTCCTTGATCATCAAATGGTACCCACAGACCACCGTACTTCTCTATGTCAACAATACCCGAGTCAATGATGGTCGCCAGCTCCGTCCCAAGGCGAGAATCAATCTTTCCAGTGAGGGGCGAGCCGCCGGTGACGACAAAGTCAGCCTCGCTCAAGTGGCCAAACGACTCATGCGCCAGAACACCAACAAGATGATTCTCTACAAGGCTCCTGAACTTCCCCGCAGGACAGGGCTTTGCGGTCAGCTGCTCGGCTGCTCGCTCAGCAGCGTCAGCGCCCATCGCCTCTGGACTGTGGTCTTCTGATGCAAATGCGTCCACACCGATCGTGCCACCGTGAGAGGCAAATCCAATGACCATTCCCCCGTCCTCAGCTCGTGAGGTCACCTTCACTCGTAGTTCGGTCGTGAGGAAGTCCCACTCGATGTTAGTGCCATCCGAGTTGACCACCATCTTCTGTCCGTACAG
>JAGSHP010000449.1 GCA_029855925.1 Candidatus Thorarchaeota archaeon
GGTTTGTCCCTCGAGAGAGAGATCATTATCCGAATCTTGAGTTGGTGGATCAAGACAAGCAGGTTGTCCTGAGGGTTGGAGGAATCTCTCTCACGGAGCGTCTTTGGCAGAGTATGGGTGGGAGGAATCTTGGACCTCGGCGCAGCCTTCCGATAAGGTATTTTGACAAAAGTGTTCCACGCGAGGTCGTTCTCTTCTTGGCATCACGCGCTCTGAGGGCCGCGTGAGTTCCCACCTATTCAATTGGTCTAAAACAATATTACAGGAAGTATGGCAAGTGCAAGCGTCCACGAACTATACGGGCGTGACTTGGTGCATCTTCGAAAGATACCTTCTGAACAGTGATTTGAGAATCGTCAATCATCTCTGCCACTGAGCGATCAACTCGGTGAACAGGTCACTAGCATCAACTGGCTGTGCAAAACCTTCCTCAAACTTGGACAGCTCGCTTTGATGCGCTTCTACGAACTTCTCTACGAATGTCCGTTCCAGCATCCTAGCCTCGGAGCAGTCCTTGTCACAGAGGAACGCACACGTTATTTCTTCTCTGTGCTCCAGTAGAACAGCAATATCCTCATGGACAATCGACTGTAATGTTCCCTTTGCACCTGACTTCAACTCCTTTGCAAAGCTCGACACCGCGGTGATGAGACCCGCGACGAGAGAAGGATCGCTGGTCAGCCTGTCGTCGAGATACTTCGCAAAGACCTCAATGCCCGAGCCTCTGAGAATGACGATGCAACCGAGCACCTGAAACTTGATTCGACGGGGCTTTATCCCGAGTATGGAGATCTGGCCGACAAAGTCCTTGAAACGTCCAAACAGGGACTTTGACGATTCCTTGGTGTCAAGCTGGTCCAGTTGTGTCTCGACAATAGTGCGAAGGTTATCAAGTTTGAACTCTGTACAGATGTCAAGAGCGGACTCGAGTGTCCTGCGGGCATCATCGATGTTCCCCAGTAGCTTTGCAATCTGCGCCTTCAGCACAGCGATCTGGACCTGGAGACCCGTGAACCCCTGCTCATCTGCGATTTGGCTTAACACATCCAGCGACGCATACGCCTCATTTATGTGCTCCTCATCTTCGTCCTCGAAAAACTCGGAGATGCTGACTTCTGCCAGATGGAGTGATGACTGTATTATGTATTGCAAATTCTGAATGCTCTGAGCGAGTTCAAGCGAGCGTCTGAAGGAATGTTTAGCGTTTCCAAGATTCCCCTTCTTTTGCTCATACTCTCCTCGCACAAAGTAGTATCCCGCCTGCCATTTCTCATTTCCACTCTTGAAAGCGATCTCACCGGCCGGGTCCAAATATCGAAACGCCTCTTCGTATTGTCCTTTTAGAACTAGAGCTCTGGCGAGTACCAAATAGGGTTTGGCATCTCGAGGATTGACCGCCTTGGCAACTTCAAATCCCCTTTGAGCATTGGACAGTGCAGCATCGATATCTCCCAGATTGGCGAATATCGTTGATAGATTGAGAAAAGGGTGATAGGATGGCATCTGCTTTTCGACCACTATCTTGACGGCTCTCTCGAATTGTGCTATGGCCTTTGAGTAGTCGCCCTGTGTCAAATACGCAAACCCGTAGTTGTTCAGAGCCACTTCCAGCATGAATACTTGGTCGGTATCTTCCAGGAGGGAGATCATCTCCTCATAGATTGCGAACTGATCCGGTACGGGTGAACTCAGTGCCAACAAGTTGAGTGCATGGGGCAATGATAACGTGTCATCAGATTCTCTAGCGGCCGTTACGGCCTCACGGGCGATTCTAAGAGCATCATGATAATTGTTCAAGTTCCACTGTATTGTGGAGAGCTCAGTTAGAAACCACCCTCGGTAAGGGGCGTATATGGGATCCGACTCTATAAGTGACATTGCTTCTTGAATCGGTTCTCTTGCCTTTTCCACGGCGATGATTGAGTAGGGATCGATCAGACAATAGTACAGCTCGATTCTTATCCACGTATCGATGTCTTGGTTCAACAGGTCCTCAATGCTTGCAATCGTTTCGGTGTTTAACGAAGCATCCCAATGTGATAACGCCCAGAGCCTCCAAGTAGTGAAGAGTTTATTGCCACTATATAGTGGTTTCAACTTTCTTACAGCATCAGTGTCGGCAAGAAACGTCACCATCCTCAGATTAAAGACCAACAGGCCGTCTGAGACCGGCGCAGCTGTAGTCTTTTCCACCAACTTGTTTGAGAAGTCGCGAAAATCTGCAGCCTCATGAACCAACGCCTCCACAAGCTGCCAGTCGGACCTCTCAAGAAATGGTTCATACATCTTTATAGAACCAATCATCTTCAACGGAGCGACCTCCCCTTCTCAGTCCGCTCTACTTGATTTTAGTGTTTTGCAGACCTGAACAGCAAAGTCAAGGGACAAATCTGATGCGAGATAGATGTCCCCGGTGTCAATAGATCTATGGCTACGTTGCAACTTGTAATAAATGACAATCTGAGTACCTGTTCGTGACCCCATACAAGTGAGAGTTGATCCGTCTCCCTCTCGTGACATGTGTCCTATGCTATACCAGATTTGCGAGTTCCAAGTAGCCACCGGGCTATGGGGACATAGTTTATCGTCATACCATCATGGGTTATTGACTCTCCAGTATCCCACGTAATGATGAACAGCTGATCACAGTCTAACTCTCGAGAGGCCTTGATGAGCGAGCGCTCCTCGCGATTGCGAGTCTTTGGATCGTCAAGTGAGTAACATACCTGGACTAGTTGTTCAAAGTTCTTTGGCCCACGAACTGCAAAATCAACCTCGTAGCCTTCCTGAGACTGCCAGTAGAAGAGCTCGGTCCCGTTTTGCAGAGCATCTTTGTAGAGCTCGATGGCAACGAGAGACTCAAACCTGCGAGTTATCGATTCCGAGAATGAGGCGTAGGGCTGAAAGAGACCCACATCAATGGGGTAGACCTTCTTGGGCATTTGGATGATTCCTCTCTGCGAGCGAGAAAATCGGGGGACCGTGAATATCAGGAAGGCCTCTTCGAAATAGTCGAGCAACTCGCTCAGGGTCTTCTTGCTCTTGTTGATTCCAATACTCTTCAGAAATCTAGCAGTCTTGGAGATCGAGAAGACCTGCGAGAGGTTTCTCATTACTAGGTCTCTGAAGATTCGGGCGCTCTGGACATCACGGATTCTGTGGCGTTCTACGACATCACGGAAGAAGATCGTGTCAATGTAGGTGCTGAGTAGCTCCTGCTTGTCGGTGGATAGGTAGACCCGTGGGAATCCGCCCCATTCCAAGTAACGATTGAGTAGGGCAGTCGCCTTGCCTGCAGTCACGCTTTCGTAGGTGTAGATCTCTTTGAAACTAAATGGGAATACTATTCGTGAGATACTCCTACCACGCAGTGACGTAGCAATCTCCCGACCCAACAACTTAGAACTGGAACCGCTTACAAAGATGTGGTATCTATTTCGGTTGTGAAGCCCTCTCAACCATGAGACCCAATCTTCAACGGATTGTATCTCATCGAGGAACAGGACACCCCTATCGGGAATCAACTCGTCTATGAGCTCCACAAGCTCCGAATAGCTGACCCGCGAAAAGGGATCTTCGAAATCTATGTAGACCATTCCATCCTTACCGAACTTGCTCTCAAGTGAGTCCGCAATCTGGTACATGA
>JAGSHP010000419.1 GCA_029855925.1 Candidatus Thorarchaeota archaeon
CTATTTCATATCTCGATGACATCATCTTGATCCATGGAACTGAGGCTAGTGAGTGAGAGAGTACATTGAGATGTTCAAGACTAGCTGAGTAGCGTGAGTTGTATGCACCATTATTGGTCTGTCAACAGATATATGTGAACGATTTGATTGAATTCTCGTCGCTAATTGAGTTAGAACATGATGCAAGCCGCAAAGACAGGTTGAAGGAGATATGACGACACTAACTTTGCACAGTATCAAGGGCGGGTCGGGAAAATCCCTGATTGCGGTCCTAAGCGCATACGAACTGAGCAGACGCGGAAAGAAAGTACTTCTCATCGACGGCGACTACAATGCCCCCTGCTTGGACTCGTTTTTCCCTCCTAAGGGGGATGAGAATCCCTTCACTTCATTCCTGTCCGGGGGCAGTGATTTGCGCCAGGTCATATACAAGACCGGATTTACAAATCTCTTTGTGAGCTATGCTCCATCACCAGATCTCAGACAGGAGGTTCTGCGTGCCGATGTGCGAACAAATGGAATGTATCTGAAAAGGATTCTTGAAGGGTTGGAAGTAGCCCACGACAAACTTGGATTCAACACGATAATATTTGACAATTCCAGCGGAATATCACTGCCTGCAATCAATCAGCTCTCCTGCAGCAACAAGTCAATCATAGTGCTTAGACCTGTGAGGTACGGAATCGAGTCAACATACTTCCAACTGGAAACGATATACAGAAAGCTGCGGTACGCAAGCATTTCATCTCCGCGCAATGACATCATTGTTTGGAACCAAGTGCCGCAGAAAGTGAACGACGCAGCTGGTTCAAAGCTAGCGGAGTACCTGGAATACTGGAGTGCACAGTTCAACAAGGCTGGAATCAAGCTCGGCACGTCAATACCGTATATGGATGAAGTTGCAGTTGCCATGATGGGACTAGGAGAACTGGACGTACCTGAACTGGCTCGAATACTGCATGACCACTTCAGCCCACTGATAGACTGGATAGGATAGTACATACGAGGTACCTTTATGATGTCCCTTCGTGAGATAACGGATTCCGAGAACAAATGAGTGATTGAGAGGGGATAAATTGCGTAAGAAACCATCAGACATGGACATCCTGCAAGCGCTGACGAGAATAGAAAAGCGCCTTGATACTATGGAGCGGAAGTTAGAACGTATAGAGAAAATGGTGACAGGCCGACGAGCAGTTGGCACAACAACGATCTCCGATACCCCTATAATATACTCAAGAGTACTCATGGCGACCCTCAATGCGATTCGTGACTATGAAAAGGAACATGGACACGGAGTATTCACTAAGGTCCTAGCGCGAATTCGTGATGTTGAAACCCCTACCATCTATGACCATCTATCAAAGCTGGAGGCAGAGAATCTGGTTGTGTGGTACAGGGGAAGCGAAATCGGTCTCAAGCCGCATAACGGGAAGTTCTACTCCATAGCAAATCGGGAGGAGTTCCTGTCAGACCTACCCGTTCTCATGTCATTGCCAGACCGCGTTATTCCTATTGCTCAAACAATTCTAAAGTCTGGTAACAAGGGATGCACGCTTGATGAACTTGTAGAGGTGGCACGCAGGCTCAGAGATCAAGAGAATGAACATTGGAAGGGGCTGAGTGATGGTGCGATTGTTGAAGAGGTCGAGGAAGCCGTCAAGTATCTTCTCCGACGCATACTGGTACGAAAGGAACGAACAAAGGAAAATGTAAAGTTCTATGCTCTCGAGCCTGAGTAACCTGTTCGAAGGGCAAGTCGTGCTGAGCCACACGTTCCTTCCTATACTCTCCGGATTTACCACCTCTCAGGCTGTAATGGCGGTCACGATTCTCACGACTTGGCATCGGTGCTCTTTCATACCATTGAGTGACTCGCATATTGATTGACTGTTCTAATTCGTGGACACTTGACCTTGCCTCCGTTCTAAACCATGGTACTAAGTACAGTTGCACCAACAACCTACAGCATGAGACTCATGACCTTAGAACCAGCCACCAAGAAGAAGATGGTCACCAGCGGGGTGATCTCGACAATTCTTGCTGCCACCCTGATTGTAGGGATTGCGGGTTACGTCTCATGGTTCGGCATGCCGACAATTCCTCAGTTTCAGATCAACGGTCTTGGAATCCAGATCAACACAAGGGTCTCGCACGCCTTTGCTGACTACGTTCCCTACGACGAGAGCTTCACAGTAAATGCCCCCCAGTACACTATTTCGCCGGGATTATCAAACGTGGAGAACTTGGACTCGTTCCCGACGTTCAGTGACGAGCAGATGCAGATGTTTGAAACCAACGGTTTTGTGGCAGTCCCCCAG
>JAGSHP010000420.1 GCA_029855925.1 Candidatus Thorarchaeota archaeon
AGTTTCATCTGGATGGGCGTGAGGGACAGGTTGTGAGAATTGATCGCTTTGGAAATATTGTCACCAATCTCCCCCCGCTGGACAAGGACACATACACATTGCGTCTTCGCAGCATTGACCGTACACTATCGTGGCACCCCTACTATGCTGATGGTCCAGATGATGACCTGTTCCTAGTCACGGGCAGTTCCAGGACTCTGGAGATCTCCCTGAAGAATGGCTCAGCAGTATCAGAGATCTCTGCAAGGCCTGGCGACATCGTGACGATTAGTTAGTCCAGTAGACCTGACCCTCGGCTAGGCATCTGTCCAAGCTAGTCTTATTTACACATGCATCCCTCGTCGTTCATTAATCTACCAAATGTGATGATATATGTCTATTAAGGATGCAATTGAAGTTGCCCAGCGCCACTACGATCTCTTACAGCAAGATGACAAGGCGAAGTGGGCCCAGACTCTGACCGAACGCAACAAGCAGGGAGCTCTAAATACAGCTCGCGGAAACAGTGCGGACTTTTGGTGGGAGACAGGTCGGCGATACTGGGAGAAGTACGGTGTCTACTACAAGTTTGACCGTGTTGCGAAAGAAGAGCCTGAGTACTGCAAACTCTTCTTCAAGCGCTTCAACCGTGATGGTTCTCAACGAGGCATGCCCGTCCCAATCCATCTCATCAAAGAGAATGGCGAGTGGAAGGTCGAGACAGGATCCTATTGAACATCTTCTCCAGACGGGACTTGATCCCGTCCTCCTGCTCTTTTTCTACATCCTTCATAGCCGATAGAGCATAGCTTATGAGGAAATCCGCATTTATTTTGTACAATACCTCGCTGAGGTTGCAAGCTGGTGTTCTAAAGCATGAAGAGAATAACTGAGGTTGCAGAGCGGGCTGGAATACCCGACGAGTTCATCGAACCCTACGGCAAGTACATGGCGAAGATTGATTTACGTCTGCGCAAGATGCTCGGGGAACGGAAGGGCAAGCTGATTCTTGTGACGGCAACAACCCCCACGAAGGCGGGTGAGGGAAAGACCACCACTTCCATTGGTCTTTCAATGGCTCTCAACAAGCTTGGTTACAATGCAGTTGTGACTCTACGCGAGCCCTCGCTTGGCCCCGTCTTTGGAGTGAAGGGTGGCGCCGCAGGCGGCGGAAAGTCCCAAGTGCTCCCCTCTGAGCGAATCAATCTTCTCTTCACCGCAGACTTCCCAGCCGTGAGTGCGGCGCACAATCTACTATCCGCAATGATTGACAACCATATGTATCACGGAAATGAACTGGGCATAGATACTCGGCGTATCTATTGGCCTCGGACCGTTGACATGAATGACCGAGCCCTGCGTGAGATCGTCGTGGGTCTGGGTGGACGCAAGAACGGCTATCCTCGTGAGGACTCTTTTGTCATCACACCAGCGTCAGAGATAATGGCGATTCTCGCACTTGCAAGGGACTATCCTGACCTGAAGGAGCGACTGGGTAAGATCCTAGTAGCGCGTAGTCATGACCTTAAAGAGATCTTTGCACGTGACCTTAGAGCCGAGGGTGCAATGAGTG
>JAGSHP010000266.1 GCA_029855925.1 Candidatus Thorarchaeota archaeon
CTCCGCAGTATACGCCATCTTCCATCAGGATGATTGTGGTTTCGATCTCCTCCATGACCGCAGTCAGTCCGACGCGGACGGCGGTAAATGCGCCAGTCTTGTCATACGGGGGAGTTGCGACAATGAACGTGAACTTCTTTGTCATATACTTTCACCTTATGGTTGGTTAGATTGAATGAAAATATCAGGTAAATAAATGTATGTCCATGACAGTATTTTGTAAACAAACGTTTAGGAAAATGCCTACAACGCATAACTTTATGAATAGGTAGATGGACTGCCAGATTAGCTGAGGCAACGCATAATTCTTAACGGCGATATGTGAGCGAAGAGACGGAGATCACCCACGTGAAAAAGCAAAGGTTCAACGGACATACGAGAAACGCCGACGAGATCAAACGCTTTCTGAGTCGAGTGGACAATCTCGACGAGCTTGACCTCAGGATTATTGCGTTTCTTCAATCTGATGGCCGTGCCTCGTTCAATAAGATCGCAGACAAACTGGGAACTACAGTGGCGACAGTCAGCAATCGCGTGAAGAAACTGGAGAAGAGAGGCATCATCACTGGATACACTGCTCTTGTCTCCTGCGACAAGCTTGGTTTTAGAGAGAACCTATGGCTGAAGATTCAGACTAAACCTGGTGCGGACGTTGCCGAGATTGGAAAGAAGATCTCCGGCATGATAGGCGTGAAGTGTGTATACCTCATGTACAGCGACTTTGATATTCTCGTGCATATCTCCTGTGCAACAAGCGAAGAGATCAGCAAGACGGTTCAATCGATAGGGCAGATAAAGGATGTAGTTCGAGTCACGAAGATGACCGTGAGCGAGAGGATAAAGGAAGACTTTCGCGTGATGCTGTAGCCTAAGATTGCATCCGCAGATATATTAGAGAAAGAACCTCTGGTTATTGTGCCGTATCTGATAACTACTGATATCTAGAGCACCAAAACCAAAAGAAGAGTGTTCGATGAGCGACGAAATCTCTCTACTGATTGCACTGGCTGACGAGGACACAGCAGCTGTCCTGCGGGATGTGTTGAGTGCAATTAAGTCAATTGGAGAGATCAGAGTAGTCTCGAGCAGTAAGGACATTCGAACGACGGTCTCGACCTTCGATCCTGATGTGATGATAACCGACGAACCATTACTTCATCTGACAATATTCAATACATTACCGGCTCCAGCCTTCATCTTTGTCAAGGATGGGGAATCGTACATCGTTGCTCATGCCAATCCTTCCTCTATTGAGATGCTAGGTGCCACCGGTGAGAGTGAGATCATCGGCAGAGCACTGGAGGACATCTATGCGCATCATCCCAAACTGGTCGGAGTGATACACGATGCCGAGTTCAACGATGACATGCGAACGATAGAGGTTGTGGGTGCCTCTGGAGTCGATGATGAGATGCGTCACACCAGTTTTCAAGTCATTCCGCTAATGCCTGACGCTATCATGATCACCGAGACCGATACGACTGCTGCGCGAACCGAGAGAATACTATTGTCGAGGCAAAGAGACGAAATGCTGAGCTTTGTCATTCAGGTAGGACATGACTTACGGAGCTCGCTGCAGATGATAAGTTCCTATGCAGATATTCTTCTGGAACAGGAGAACACGGAGGTGGCTGAGGGCATTCTCTCTGCGCTCGACCGAATCTCCCAAATCCTTGAGAGTTCACAGACTCTTGCTCAGTCTGGTATGATTATCGGCGCCAAGGAATATGTGGACTTTGACCTGCTTGTTAGATCCATCGGAGAGTACTGTATTCCCCCAACAACTGAATTCCTCGTTGAGGACCTGCCGCTGGTGAATTGTGACCGAGTGAAGATATCTCTTGTACTGGAGAACATCTTCAGGAATGCTGTGGAACATGGCTCAGCAACAAGGATAGATGTGGCATGTGCTGTGATTGACGGTAACGTAATCATCTCTATATCGAACAATGGCGTTCCAATAGACCCGGCACTTGTTGATGAAATCCTCTCCGGAGTGTATTCCTCTAAGGGCTTCGAGGGTGGTCGCGGACTATCGATTGCCCAACGCATAGTCAATGCGCATGGATGGGGTCTTCACCTTGATACTACCCCACAGACCGTCTTCAAGATACTGATCCCTCAGACCGAGGTTGTCATGTGACACCATTGTCCCTAACGCAACCACTAAAACCTCCTTTTCACGCGCAATAGACGAGATGACCTGTCAATGTTCGTTAAGACCGAGCGCAAGGAACTGACCAGTGTGGGTGTGGATATCGGCACAGCCACATTTCATATCATCTTCAGCCGACTACTTCTCGAAAAGGACCCCTCAAGTCGTACTGAGAAGTTTGAGATCACCAAGCGTGACATCATCCATGCAGGTCCTATTCACCTCACACCACTGACAGACAATAGTACGATTGACTTCAGGAGACTGCGTGACTTTCTGTTGGCTGACTATGAGGCGGCTGGTCTAACGCTCGAAGACATTGATACTGGTGCGGTCATTGTCACAGGTGAGAGTGCCCGCCGTGACAATGCAGAGGAGATAGTGAAGAGTCTGGCAGGTGAGGCTGGGAAGTTCGTTGCGGCATCCGCAGGACCCAATCTTGAGTCCGTTCTTGCAGCTCATGGAGCTGGAATTGTTGACAGGTCTCGAGAGCTAAAGAAGACCATCATGAATGTGGATATTGGCGGTGGCTCATCGAACATAGCGATTTGCAGCAATGGACATGTCGTCGACACTGCGGCAATTAACGTTGGGGGACGACTACTGGTCACTGATGAAGATGGGCGAATCGTTAGAATCGAGAAGGCTGGTCAGTTTATCGCTCAATCAGTCGGGCTTGACCTGAATGTCAATGACCCCGTCAGTGACGATGAATTGACAAGGATCTCTGGAGCCCTGGCTGAGAGTCTTCTGGACGCAATGCTTGGACGGCTGTCTTCCGATGTTGTGCATCATCTCATGATGACCCCACCTCTTCGTCATGGGGGGCTGATAGACGAGGTCGCCTTCTCCGGAGGGGTGGCTGAATTCATCTATGACAGAGAGAGTCGCGATTTTGGTGACCTTGGGAAGTACCTCGCCAAGTCAGTTGTTGAGCTGGTCTATAGACATGGTATGCATCTGGCGACTCCGGACCACATGATACGTGCCACAGTAATTGGAGCGGGGCAGAGTAGCCTTCGCGTCAGCGGTTCGACGACCTTTCATTCTCCGGGAATCGAGCTTCCGCTGCGTAACATTCCCGTGGTTGAACCACACCTTGAGGCAGATGGCTCTGTTGAGACCCGTGTTGGGAAAGCGGTCGAGAACGCACTGAAACGATTTGATCTACGCGAAGGTGTGGACCCATTCATTTTGACGTTCAACGGGGACGTTCGGCCCTCCTATAGCTTCCTCGCAGACTTTGGCAAAGGACTCGTCAAGGCTCTTCCAAACACTGTACGCTCCAAACGCCCTATTCTACTCTGTTTTAGTGATGATGTTGGGAATAGTGTTGGGAATGTCATGAAGCGGGAGACGGGCATTGAGAACGACATTCTGTCTATCGATGAGATTCATCTTAGAGAGGGGGACTTTGTAGACATCGGAAAACCAGTGGTGGAGGGCGTGGTGATTCCTGTCATCGTGAAGACCTTGGTGTTTGGTAGCGTAGACAGTTGACTGTACCATATTAGACAACGATATTGTCAAAGAGATGTTGGAACCGTTCCTGACACTCCGCCTCTGCCTGCTGAATGAGTCTTTCAGCATAATCTTCTCCCATGATCTCCTTCAATGGATCTATGACGTTTGTGACCAAATAACTGAGTGCATTTGTAATGGCATCGATGTCTTCGGGGTTGAGATCTGGGGTTCTATGATATGTCACCTTACCATCAACGTAGAGTTTCAGGAAACTGATCCACGGAGTGACGTTCATTCCGTCATGAACTATATCTCTGAAGACGGGGCTGACCTCTCTGATTCCGAATTCCTTTGCAAGCCCTGTAAATATCTTTGATGCCTTACACTCCTCAATAAGGGCGAATTTTTCTTCTAACGAAATCCGCCTCAGAAGCCCTCGATTCAGTAGATAGCCTAGCTCCAGCAGTACGGGATATGGTTCTTTTATCTTCAAGAACTCTAACAATCTCCCCACGGTGACCTTTCCATCTAAGGCGCCTACAACACGAAGCGTGTCTTGAGAAACCCCTGTGGGGTTTGTGGAGTGAAATAGTATGGAGCGCGATTCGTTTGATGGCATCAGAATTTCGCTGGTATGAGGAACATAAAGCAGTGACAGAGCACCACCCCAATACGCATGAGAAATGATCTCTATTGTCTCATCCAAGCCAAGACCCTGAATTCTTGATATTTCCGCAACCGTTTGCCAGTCCTGGGCGTCTTCGAGTAACTTGGTGACCTTGTATTTGATGCTGGGCAGTCTCAACTGAATATCGTTGATATTTGGGACGATATCATAGATTAGCGTAGAAGCTGAGATTCTATCTGATGAGAATACTCTTCGAACGAAGTCATCAAACTCGCTGAATAGACTCCCATCTAACTCTCCGGAGTCCCTGAGGAATTGAAAGGTGGTTTCGAACTCCTGTACTATTCGCCGTAGCTTGCTTCTTATCTCAATTGTATCCTGAGCGACAGATATGACCCCAGTGACCCAATCTCCGTTCTGAACAATCATCGTTGAATCCGGACCATAAACGGTCTTCCACTGTGATGCAACCTCACCGGTCATCTCATTCAGGTAGCTGCCTAGTGCAGATATGAATCCTGACATGATCTGCGAATCCTGTTGGCCTGGAACGAACTCGTGAGTGTAAGGGGCAAGTCCGATCTCTCTGTTCAAGAGAAATAAGACCCTCTCATTTGCCAAAGATTCATGTATGCCTGTTCCCCTGAACTTTTCCAGAAGCCGTACGGGTCCATCTTCGTGCATTTGAACTACCCCCAGTGTTATCAAAGATGGCGCGGTTGTTTCCCTTTGATAGTAACGGAGATCCTACGATGGCGAAAGGGCCTAGCTAAGGGAACCTCAGGGAGGCATTTTAGTCTTTTCCGTGTTGCCATTCCTACCATTATCTCAAGAATGTCTTGCTAAATGTGCACAATGTTGTGAGAGTGAATTGCGTTAGGAGTCGTTTTGGAGTCGTCCCTCGAAAATTGCCAGTGACCACACCTATTTTACAGGTGCATTCATTCTGGACCAGTGATGTGCATGAGTAGTCAGATAGTCCAGGCCAGATTTTTGGAACGACCAAACAGATTTCTCGGCATTGTGTCACTGGATGGAGAAAGGACCCCGGTATTCATACCCAATCCGGGACGAATGCATGAGCTATTGATTCCAGGACGGACAGTCTACCTGAGACCTGCGAGTGGAGTCTTGCGGAAGACTGCGTATGACATGATAGCAGTAGATCACGATGGACTCGTTATATCACTCGATGCTAATCTACCAAACCGTTTCATGAAGCAGATGCTTCTAGAACATGCACTCCCGCAGTTTCGTGGGTATGAAAGGGTGATCCCAGAACCACCCCTCTATGGTGGTCGTGCAGACTTTAGACTTGAGAGTACGGACTCCGTGACGATGATTGAGGTGAAGTCGGTCACTCTTGTCGTCGAACGGCGAGCACTGTTTCCAGACGCAGTGACGAAACGAGGCGCTCGTCACATGCACCATCTTGCAAAGGTCCTTGAGGAAGGGATTGCCGATCGTGCTGCGGTCGTCTTTGTCATCCAACGCCCAGATGCGGATAGTTTTGCACCAAATGTAGATACTGACCCTGCATTCGCAGAGGCGTTGTCCATTGCCAGTCGTGCAGGAGTTGAGATCGTTCCATTGTTGACGGACTTACATGACTGGAAGCTGCGTTTGATACGCGAAGTGCCATACAACTTGGATTTGACGACTTAGGCTCGCCGCCTGTACTCTTCGGTTACCAACTTCATCCCCTGCAAAAACACGATTGTCTCTCGGTCTGAATCGCTGCTCGAAGGTTTCTTGGCACGTCGTCTGAGTCAAGGTCAGCCGTACATAAGATTGAAATGCATATCTCTGGTGCTATCCACAAGAAGTAAAGGAGCTATGGGCAGTTGCTATTGTTGACCTTATCGGCAGTAATCCTGGGACTTCTCTCGTACATCGAGGTGATCCCAAAGAGCGCGTGTGTTAGTTGTAAAGCGGGTGAATCCCCCTTTGGATGTCGCGTATAGGCGATTCAGTCTTCGGTGAGTGCCATGTCCGAAACGGTTTCAAGGAGAGGTAATCTTCAAGCATTTGCAGACTCGATGTTGTATGTTCTCTTGATACTGCTTCCTCCGGTTAGCATCTTCTACGAAGCGGCTCCAGGCAGGCCCCCGTCCTTCTATATTTTGGCACTGTTCTATACTGCCACCTCTGATTTCATTTTCTTCGACCCGGAATCGGGCATAGTCTTGGCAATTGTGCTAATAATCAGTGCTCCTGCAGTCTTTTACAGATACCATGTCCACAAGAATGGTCGAGAGGTCGGTTCATTCGGGTTTGCGTTCAAGTGCTTTGTGTTGATGACCGCGATATACTTGGGTGTGTCAGTCTACGCAGCCTCCCTCGTTGTGGATGTTGTACCTTACGTCACTCTGGGATCTTTCTTACACTCTGTTTATTATGTTCTGTTTTCCCTGTTCTTCATAATGATTCCTGAGTTATATTGGCAGTTCAATCAAGTGTTCTGGACCCCTTCGGAACAAGATGGTCCGCTGCGCCGAAGACTACTGAAACGCGCTACTGCACGTCTTCGCAAACCCGGATTCGTGATCGTGACCTCGCTTATCTCCGTTGTCACTCTCACAAGACACATTGATACATATGGTCGGCTCTCATACGTATATGTTCTCGACTCTCCAATATTCCTTTTTGATTTTCTGACCATGCCAGGACCTCAGACATACTTCTGGTTCCATGCACGTCTACTCGGTGACCCGATGACCACTATATTCCTCAATCTACTGACAAATATCGTATTCCTACATCAGCTGTTTAGGTATCTTGAGGGTAAGATAAGCCGACGAAGAATGATCGTAGTCTCGATATTGTCCCTATGGCTCTTCTTCTTGGTTCTTACCAGCCTTGTAGTTGGCGCATGGTTTAATATTAATATTCCATTTCTCCAGATTGCTGTCCTAATCCTGTTGAAACGCGGTACGCTGCATCGAATCTCTCGCGGAGAGAGTCCCACCGAACTCTACGGAGATTCAGGCCCCACACCGGAGC
>JAGSHP010000286.1 GCA_029855925.1 Candidatus Thorarchaeota archaeon
CCTACATCCCTTGAAGAAGCAGAGATTGCGGCAATGGCTGCCTCAATCCTCGGAGTAGCGGACCTAGCTGCTGAGAGAATGGAACAGGGACAGCTAGAAGAGATTCTGATGACGAACGAACGAGGACAGATAATCCTGAAGAGTGCCGGCGAAAAGGCAATATTAATTCTGGCCGCCAAGAAGAGTCTGCGGGCAGGTCTGCTCGTCTATGCAGCCAAGAGCGCCACAGAAAAGATTGCACCTCTTCTCTAGTTGAGTATGCCAACAAGCCACATCACGATTTGCCTTGCCAGTTTTGCATCATCAGCGGATTTGTACTTTCCCAGAATCCCCCAGTTGTCTATGAAGAAGTTGCTCCCGCTGACTATCATCCGACCCCCCTTGGAGTTCTCTAGGCCTGCAATGAGTGTTCTGTTGTAGAGAATGAGATTGTTCGAATTGTCTGCAACCGTGACTTGGACCTGAGCAAGGGGATAGCCCTTCCCGAAGATATTAATTGAACAGCCATAGTAGTCAAAATCATCTATACCCTGAGTCACCACATGTGGTAAGATATCCGTGACCAGCTCGGTAGAGGGGATGCCATTTACAATGATTGACATAACAGGAATGTGATCATACTGAAATGACATATTGAACTGTGTCAACAGGACGTTGAGTGCCTCAAGGTATATTGAACGATTACTGAGCCCCGCAATGAACAGATTCCCACCGGAATCCCAGTAGTCAAGGATAGCGTTGATCTCTGGTCTTGTGAACCGACGATATAGTTCAGTGACATATGTGCCATTGAGATATCGTGTGGCTCGGGCACACGGATCAAGCAGGAAGAGTGCATCAAAACGCATTAGATTGGAGGGGTTGATCTCTAAGGGGTCGCGAATCTCTTCAACAGCAACGCCGAGCTCGGTCGTGATACGATAGAACTCTCTGAACTGCCCATAGATGGAATCAATGGCCCAGTTTGTGTGACTTATGTCGAAGGCGACTCGTGCAAGAGGAACATCCACATCAAAATCAATCCAGCTGTAGACATGGTCGTACAAGGAGGTCTCGAGGTCTACCAGTAATCTCAGTCCACTGATTGACTCATTGGACACAACATATATTCTTACAGAAAAAGTTGCGGTCTGATTCACTTCGATGAACTCAGGAGCACCAGCCCAATATGAAGCACTGCCACGGAGTGCTATCCGCCACATCCGTGCATCGCTGGCGAAAACAGACAGAGAGACCAGATTGGATGTGTTGACAAACCACCTCTCAAAGTCCCAAGGACCGGCCTTGGGCGAGACCCATGCCACAAGGGGGAGGTTATTCTCTCTCGGCACATGACTGAGCCTGACCAATGCGGCGTCGAGATTGAGCAGGCCAGCACCCACCTCATAGTGAGAGTGAGGAAGATGACTTGCGCTCGATAACAGGAGCGCTTTGACCATCCCAGGACTCCAGTCCCAGTGATTGGATATGCAGTACGATATGATCTCTGCACTTGCGGCACTGACCCGAGGAGCAGCAAAACTGGTACCATAGACGACGCCATTGTTATCCGCGTAAAAGCCAAATGCAGATATGTCAGGTTTCGCGGTTCCATTTCGAAGAGGACCTCGTGCTGAGAAATCGTACGGGTCTCCGTCCTCATCCACTGCAGATACCGCAATCGCTTCAACTAGCAGGGCGGGGCTCTCAACGGAAGAACCCGAAACACCACCAGCGCCGTTGTTTCCTGCTGCTGCTACCACAACAA
>JAGSHP010000019.1 GCA_029855925.1 Candidatus Thorarchaeota archaeon
CCGTACTTCGAGGCCCGGATGCGTTTCTCGGCGACCATTTCAAGCATATGTCTGAACTCCCGCTTGTTTCTTTGCAGCCAGAACTCCTCAATATCGACCCAGATGTAGTCCCGTGTCGCCATTCGCCCTAGAAGGCTAGACACAATATTCGAGCTCTCCGACCGGGTTGACAGCCACAGGCACCTTCCAGATTCGGACATCATAAGCTCCAACACCAGCTGGGCGGGTTGTCCCTGCAAGAGCTGGAAATTGTCCACCATCAAGATACTCCTGTCAAACACGCGGTGTCCGTTCATGGTCACAGTGCAGGGTTCGAGCAGCTGGAACGATGGAAGAGTATCGACGGCAGACTCACGGTTCCAGACTGGCTCAAAACTGTCTACCACGCGGAGACAGGAGTTCTCCTTCCTGGCGAGCGCGCCGAATATCTCCAGAGCACTGTGTTCTCCTACTAGCCCGTAGTAGCTTTCTTTCAAGTCCACGCGGATTTCTGAGAGGCCGTCCGGATATTGAACGCGAGCCAGTGCTGCCAAATGTTGTAGGACTGCAAGTCCGATACGAGTATCCAGTAGCACAAGGAGCAATGATGTCTTGTCGTGCTGGGCCAATGGTAAAGTTTCAACCTGAGTAAGCCCCAGTGGTACTCTTACGTGAACTCCCAATAGTGTCGGGCGCGTTTCTGAGTACACTTGAAAGTCTTCATTGAGTGTGTTGTAGAGCTCTCTGTATCTCGCATCTTCTCTGGAGTGGAAAAGGCTCCAGAGAATGCTCGGTACGAATACCCTGAGCAGAGTTGTCTTGCCGCTACCGGGGTTTCCTTTTATGACAACGATACGACCCCATATACTCTCGTCACCTTCCAAGAGGATTTTCAGTGCTGGCACGCCGAACATCCGGATGAATTCTAGGTCGGTCTTTATCTGTTCTGCGCGTAGCATTCGGAATGGATTTCTTGCACTCATTTCTACTCGTCATCCTTGTGCCTTGGAACCCTCGGGAAAAGGCCCTTGTACCTGCGCCTATCATCGGCCTGCAACAAGTATATCGAATTGTTTGGAGTGTTGTGGAATAGCACTATTGGTAGTGCGCTGTTTCCAAATCCGAAGCGCAGGTCAGAGCCTCCAACACTCGTTGCGCTCGTTTCAATCGAAGGGTCATAATACTTCTCGATGAGAGGTATTAACTCGGGGTCGCGGTTCTTTGACACCTTCACAGTATCTGGAATTCTGAGTATTGGCAGTATTCGGAACTCGCACTCGGCCAAGTCATCTATACCCTCTGCTATTTGGTGGATATGTCTAATCGCCTGCTCTGTTGCCACATACAACATAAGAATGACTTTGCACTCTTCGAGGTCGAAGATACCATTCAGTGCTCCATCCGGGCTGAAGAGTTGGTTTCTGATCTTCCACAACTTGCCCGCATATTGGTTCTTCTTGCTCCGCCTAATTGCGGACATTCCTGTGGCGGAGAAGTCATCCAACAGGACTAGATATTGGAAGCGGAGCTCCTCTTTGTAGAGTTCTTGTTCCTGCTTGGAAATTGACCTCACACGCCTGCCCAGATCCATTCTTGCCCGCTCTGCCGTAGTCTTGCTGATGTCGTAGTACAGGAATATCTGTTCGTGACTAAGTTGAGGGTTGGATCTGCGAAACCAATCTATATGGGCACCGTCACTTAGACCGACGAATAGCGAGCGGGCGAGGGCCAATTTGAACTCTGAACTTCGCGTGACACGACACACTTGGTATTTTGAAGCTCCAATTTTCGCCGCCACCTCTTCCACAATGACTGGCCGCAAGTAATCAGGAAATGCTGACCGGACGAGGTGCATCATCTCTCTTTGAGAAATGAATATCAGTCGTTTGCGGACAAAATCATAGGCGGCTTTGCGCTCGTGACGCTCGAACTGATTCAACCACATCGCTAGGCTCTCAATGAACTTCCTACCCGGGAGAAACTGCTGGTATTCGTTATACTTGACTCTTGCAAGTGTCACGAGGACTGGAATCTCGCGGACTGCTTCCTCCTCACTCCAGTCCAAGACAGCAGAGAGTACGTTCTCAGCAAGGTCGGCATTCATCTACGAGGCACCCCCCAAACTTCGAAGAGTGAGGGAACCACGCGCATACTTGACGCGACTGAAATAGTACAAGACAGAACGTGGGCCCCTCATTCCCGGCGGAGAAAGGTTCCAGCACGAATCTGGGTCGAAGGAAACCTCGTCGACGCTGAGTGAGAGCGGGTGGGTCAGTAACTCCCAGTCATTTCCTGGCCACCGTCCTTTGTCCCCTATGCACAGAATCGCGTCCCTCCTGACGTTCTTCGTCTCCTCGAACCAGTCTATGAGCTCCGCTTTTGACAGGGCAACAGGGATAACATCAATGCAACGTGATGACATCAACACCTTGACGTCGTGGAGGCCATCTTTCTTCAGCGTAGTGTGGACACAGTTGAACAGGTTCGCCAATGAGAGGTTGTTCCTAGGGTAGACCCTAAGCTGATCCCGGCGTCTGACAACGCGACCTAGACCCGTCTTGGTCAGCTGCTGACTGATGACCTGCTCGGACTCCTCCAGCACTGGGGCGTATTCTGTAG
>JAGSHP010000345.1 GCA_029855925.1 Candidatus Thorarchaeota archaeon
GCGGTAAGACAAGCACGGCGATGGTGACCGGTGAGACCATCGTGGGTGATGACCTTGCCTATCTCAAGCGGTTTGGCGATGAGGTCCGCACTGCCAACGTCGAGTCAGGAATCTTTGGTATTATCCGCGGGGTCAACGAAAAGGACGACCCGGTCATCTTCAAGTGTCTCACCAGTCCGGGTGAAGTCATCTTTTCAAATGTTCTTGTCAGCGATGGAACTCCCTATTGGCTCGGTGATGGACGGGAACATCCCTCACATGGTATCAATTATGCCGGTGAATGGCATGAAGGTATGGTCGGCCCCGATGGGAAAGAGGTTCCAGTGTCGCACAGAAATGCACGATACACACTTCGATTGTCATCCCTGTCGAACTTGGACCCTGCCGCTGATGATCCTGCTGGCGTACCACTTGGCGGCATCATATACGGTGGTAGAGATCCCGACATATCGGTCCCTGTGTGGGAGTCATTCGATTGGGACCACGGTGTTGCGACAATAGGTGCAAGTCTCGAGTCGGAGACCACAGCTGCCACTCTGGGGCAGGAGGGCGTCTTGAAGTTTCAGGCGTTCTCTAATCTTGACTTCATCTCGATTCCTCTTGGCAAGTATATCAAGAATCACTTTGAGTTTGTCAAAGGATTGTCAAGAACACCGAAGATCTTTGGTGTGAACTACTTTCTCCGCGGCCCTGACGGCGAGTATCTCAACTCCAAGCAGGCAAAGAGAGTTTGGCTGAAATGGATTGAGAGGCGTATTCATGGGGATGTCGAGGCTCTCAGGACGCCTCTGGGGCTTATTCCTAAATATGAAGACTTGAGACTCTTATTCCGCGAGGTGCTTGACAGGGACTATGCTCTAGAAGACTATGTCGAACAATTCACCATTCGGACTGAGAAGCTCATTCGCAAATACGAGCGGATCTTGAAGATATATCGGGAGGAGGCTGAAGAGACTCCACAGCATCTGCTTGATATCCTTGAAGATCAACTCTTCCACCTGAAGGAGACCGAGAAGCGACATGGTGACAGGATCTCCCCAGAAGTATTCAGGACTTGAATGCACTGGACAGTTGGTCTAAGATTGATGTTGCGCTTGTTCGTCCCGACCACGGAGTCTCTCTCATCAGCTCCAGACAAATGAAATGATTGCCGCAATCTCAAAAACGTCGAGGCAATTGCGGCAGTTATACTAGATTGTACCATGTTTTAATAGACCGGTGACATAAGAAACCTCAAAATCACATGATTGGATGTTAGTCAAAATACCTTTAACGTAGTTTGTTTATGTATCATGGTTGAGGTATAGTAGATTGGGAAGGCTTAGACGACTCGTTCTATCGGCGGCGTTGCTGTTCGTTCTCGTTGCAATGACGGGACCAGTTCAGCCCGCGGCCGCGTTCTCCTCAGGTGGTACCAACCAGGTGAGCCATGCTGGTCTGCTTCCTGGTGACATAATCATTCTGGGAACCCCTGGTTCTCTGACTGATTATTTGATTCCTGGCGAGTTCTCTCATTCCGAGATGTACTGCGGACTGGTGAAACCTGGAGAATTGATCTGGGACCGAACGCACAAGAACTACATGCCCGTCAACACCCCGTATGTCATTCACTCGACTAAGAGCAAGGAACAGGGCAATGGCCTTGGTTATGACACATGGGCGACGGCTGTAAACGAACATGCTGAGGACGTGCTTGTACTTCGCGTGCTGAAAGGAAATGGACTACAGTTGACTTCCTCTGAGAGAGATGCGGTGGTCAACTTTCTAAAGTCCCAGCTCTCTGGCGGAACGGACGGATATCCTGTCGGACCTGCCTATGACTGGGGCTGGACCTCGAAACAGGTCTATGCAAGTGAGACGAATCCCCTCTCCGGTGTGAAAGGATACTACTGTTCTGAGGCAGTCTGGGCTGCGTACTATCATGTACTCGGCATAGATCTGGACAGTGAAACAAGTACTCTGGACCTCGGTGTTTCACCTGACGACCTGTGGCATAGCCAATACACATCTGTGATTGCAGGTGAGGTGGGTACAACAACTTGGTCGGCATCTAGTGGCCTCTACAAGCTGACTGTATTTCTGGATGAGATCTACTACGACAACGACTACGACCCGTGGCCTAAGGGCGCTGGTGAAGAATACATCAAGAGCTTTTGCGGCGACGGAATCTATCCAACTGCTGAGGGATACCCCGGCAATGGAAAGATTGGAGACAGTCCAGATGGATACTGGAGCCGTAGTGGCAGTGGTGCCTTGGACTGGAACAAGTACTTCTATTCAGTCATCAACTACGACCGCTATACAAAGGTTCGGATGGAAGCATGGGAACAGGATAGTATTGACTCCGATGATCAGTATCCTGTGTTTCAGTGGTACTGGAGCCCGTCGACATGGCACCAGTACCTAAACAATGGTTGGTATTGGTCTGGATATCGCGTGGATTTGGGAGACTGTCGGTATACTATCTACTTCCGTATCGACTCGGTGGCCTGGTAGTTCACCAGGCCTCTCTCTTTTTTTTCTTCTTCTTTCTTCTATGCACTAATCTTCGTACACTGCAAACTCAAATCCCTTGTCGTGGAGCGTTGATAGGAGGTTATCAAGCGTCGCAGGCTCAGGTATCTCCAGAACCATTATGAGTTCTGCCTTGTTCGGTTCGATGTCAGGATCTGCCCTGTCGTGAATGATTTCAATGACACTGACACCAGAGGCTGAGACTATCTCGATGATCTGGTTGAGTACACCAACCCTGTCAAGGATAGTGCCGCGGATTCGAACTGACCGACCAAGCCTGAACAGTTCTTTGTTGATGACACGTGCAAGAAAACTCATGTCGATATTCCCGCCGGACAAGACTGCCACTGCCTTCTTTCCCTTGACATCGATCTTGCCATACTGATATGCACACAGACCAACGACACCAGCAGGTTCGACCATGCTCTTTGCTCGTTCAAGGAGAAGGAAGAGTGTTCTGGTCACCTCAAGGTCTTCTACAGTAACAACGCCCTTGAGTTTGTCCTTTGCAATCGCGTACGTCAGCGGCCCGGGCTGTTTCACTGCTATGCCATCACAGACAGTATCCAGATGCTCAGCCTTCACGATGTGACCGGAGGCAAGAGAACTTCGCATTGCGTCTGCACTTGCCGCCTCCACTCCATAGACCTCTACGTCCGGGTTGAAGTGTTTGGCAGCAATAGCGATTCCTGTAGAGAGACCACCGCCGCCCACTGGGACTGCTATGACCTCAGTTTCAGGAAGTGTCTCCATTATCTCAATTCCTATCGTCCCCTGCCCAGCGATTACGTCCTCATTGTTGAACGGATGAATGAAGGTCGCACCGGTCTCCTCGGCGATCTCCTTTGCTATTGGGCCAACAAAGAATTCAGAGATGGGATGTTGATCGTGTCGAGGAAAAGCCACAAGGCTACTTACGAGTAGTCCATGGAACAGTAGAAAAGAATCTCGATGGA
>JAGSHP010000002.1 GCA_029855925.1 Candidatus Thorarchaeota archaeon
ACATCAGCCCGAAGGCGTCGGTCATGCTGCGTTGGCCGGTGTAGGTATAGTCCGTCGGCAGTGCGCCGGTCTGGTAGCGCACCGTTCCCCAGGGATGGTAGAGCGTGCGGGAGCGCAGTGTTCCGTTGGCGTCCGCGGTGATGGAGGTCGAGCCAAGGTGGTCGCTGTGCAGGCTGTATACATTAGCTATGCCGCCTTTCTACACCCGCATACCCGCTGACTTGTCCGGGGTCTGTTAAATGTCTCTCCGAGACTGTCCTTCAACGTGGGAGAATCGCGAGCCCAAAGGATCACGGCTTCACTGTGGTGGCCACAAATCTATCGGGGTTTCGATACAAGTTGTATTATCTGGATTCTTGAATATTTCATAGAATTCATTGAGCGTCATTGATGTAGATTCATCTAGTGGTATGCTGTTGCTCATCCTGGTTTCTACTCCTACTCTATTGACTATATTCTCCCAATACAGGTTGTCATGTGGATCCCAAGTAGCCAAATAGATATGGGATTTTTCTGGACACCCAATAAAATGGTTCCCTACTGTTTCACGACGAGAAACATACTCCACAAAGATTCCTTGTTCTGGATAAACAAGAGATAAGCTAAATGGATACCCTTGGATGTCCGGACGCTGGGGGTCATCAGGCCTAGCCATTACCAGCACCTGAAATGGCTGCCCATAGGTGTCGAGAATCGATGGGAGAAGATAGTCTTGAAACTCTTGGTTAAAAGTAACATCTCCAAAAACCTGTGACATGATTGGTGATTGGGTAATTAGGTCCGTACCCAGTTTTTCCATTGCTCTTAAACCCACTGTGAGTAATTCTAACTTTGAGGATTCTTCGTTTTGGTAATAAGACCAATCAATGATTATTATGATGTGTTCTTTTGAGTAAGCGATTCCGACACCGCCCCCATTATCATAATTGTGTGCACCTATCTCAATATCACCAAACCGAAAATCGCCAATCCCAAACTGATCCACGAAAGTGCTTGCTGCCTCAGCATCGCTCTCGCCAAGAACAAACCCCCACAAACAGGGCAATTGACACTCTCCCTTTTGTTGCGTCAGATCCAAGAGCAAATCCTTTGCATTTTCAACTGAAAGAGTAGGATATGGTGTGAAAGTCTGCATCTCCGACGGCACCACGGTGGGCGTATCTGTCAGATGCAATGTTGCAGTTGAAGTGACAGGCACAAGCGTATTTGTAGATGATGGTCCAGTTATCGTGGCTGTTCTTGTGGAAAGAGGTAAGGTTTCTGTTGATAGTGAGGTTGAACTTACTGGTGGAATACAACTTGCCATCAATAACATTAGTACAAGTAGGCTAATTCGTGCTAGGAGTCTCATAAGTTTACCTTTATCACTCAACGTCGTGTAACTGCGGGAACCCAGCTAGCCATATTCGTGGTCATATAATTATCACGCCAGGTCCCAACATTATTGTCTGCCCACTTACCAAAAGTCCAACCCAAGAACATATCGGCAAAGACTTCATGGGGAGAACAACCATCGGCATCACAAGGATGTTGTCTCCAAGTATGAGTG
>JAGSHP010000422.1 GCA_029855925.1 Candidatus Thorarchaeota archaeon
CGGAAGAGCGGATGATACGGGAGTGACTCAGCGAATCGTCAATCAGTTCCTTGCGGAACTCGACGGAATGCAGACTCTCCAGAACGTACTTGTGATAGGTGCCACGAACCGAGCGGACATCTTGGACCCAGCGGTACTGAGACCTGGCAGGTTTGACTCAATCGTCTTTGTTCCACCACCGGACAAGGAGGCAAGGCTTGAGATCCTCAGGGTCCACACGAAAAAGATGCCACTGGACAAGGATGTCGACCTGGAGGTACTTGCTGAGAAGACCGACGGGTACTCAGGGGCTGACCTTGAAAATCTCACTCGTGAAGCTGCAATGGCTGCGGTCAGGGGCGACTGGAAGCCCAAGCCGGTCAAGATGGAGCACTTCGAACAGGCTATGGAAGAGGTCAGGCCAAGTATCTCACCTGAAGACCTGAAACGATTCCAGATGATGGCTGACGCGGTCATGAAGCGAAAGTCCAGTGCCACCGAGCCGGCAGGCTTCATCTGAACTGGCAACTCAAATTAGGAGTGCCAGAGTCAGCAGGAGATCACCTGCTGACGTATCTCTCTTTTTTTTTCGCACAGAGCAAATATCTCTATAAAGACTTGATAGATAACAACACTCTGTAGATGACTCTTGATATATGACGAGGAAGTGAGTAATTCATGGGTCTGCGGTGGATTGTCAATCTCTGTCCGTTCCTGCACTTTGATAACTCTAGAATAAAGGACTACGAGCACAACATAAGCATCGCTTCGTGGAATATCAAGAGCATCCTTGACTTCTTGGACATTGACGAGTCACACAAGTTCTGTATAGAACAGGTCACGCTACTTGAGGGGTTCAATCGTCTGTTTCCAAACTACTGGGACACCCTCCAACAACGAGTCCTAGAGGGACGCGTAGAGATAGTGGGAGGCAGCTATGTCCAGCCAGACCTTGTCATTCCAGATGGTGAATCCATTGCCAGACAGTTTCTCTATGGCTCAAGATTCTTCAAGAGCGCCTTTGGGATAGATGTAAAGACGGGGTGGGGGATAGATACCTCCGGGCATTGTGCACAGATGCCACAGATCTTGCGCCAATCCGGGATAGACACTTACTTCATCTGGCGAGGAATGCCATTTGATGCTCCAAGCGAGTTCGTCTGGAAGGGGCCGGACGGAAGCAGAGTGAATGTTGTGTGGCTCAGTGTAGGGTTCGACTGTGCGTCGTGGCTCTCAGAGAACATGAGAGAGGCATTCACCACAATGCTTGATGTGGTTGACAGAAGTAGTCAACATGCGTCTTCACAGAACATATTCATGCCAGTGGGCGGAGAGCTGGTGCCTCCAGCGCCACATCTTGCCGATATTGTTCGTGAGTGGAACCAGACGTTCCCAGACATGAGGGCGGTCATCGTCACACCGAGAGAGTTCGCAGAGAAACTGAAGACCGTACAGTCAGGCCTTGCCACCATCTCAGAGAATCTGACAGCTGGGCGATTTGCCCCAGTTCGACTTGGAGGTCTCAGCTCACGAGTCGATCTGAAGATAAAGAATAGAAGATTAGAAACATTACTCTATCTTGTTGAGGTGTACCTGGCACTGGCCGGAAACAGCAAGTTCAATGATGAGCTCGATAATCTATGGCGCATTCTCCTCTTCAATCAGGATCATAACATCATCAGAGGCACTATTGGCGACGGTCCCTACAAGCTGGCTGTGCAGCGATTTGACCAGGCCATCGACAAGGCAGAGGAACTATTGGAGTCGACGATCGCGGACTACGCATCACTGCTCAAATCATCAGGCAATGACACGAGCGTGGCAGTATTCAATCCAGTGCCATGGACACGGAGCGGCATTGTCCAGATCTCACTCGACCTCTCTCATCTTGACTCGGAGCACTTCCAAGTAGTGACGCCCGATGACGAGCCAGTGCCATATCAGGTCTTGGAGCAGCATGACGACGGGACTGTAGATCTACTATTCATTGCGAAAGAGGTTCCCAGTGTGGGCCACAAAGTGTTCAAAGTCGTTCCCGCTCAAGACTCGCCAGATGAGCATTCATTCATCAAGACTGGGGACTCGTGGGTCGAGTCTGAGAGGTATGCTATCGAGTTCGATCTATTCAGCGGGGCAGTGACAAGAATATTCGACAAGAAGAATGGTTTCGAGGTCCTCAGAAAAGAGGGGAACGTCCTCGAGATCGAGAACGATGTCGGAGACCTATACCGTCATGAACGCAGCAGGCTCGCGACCACGGACACGGACCTGACAACTCTGCGAATGCCCGGTGACGTCAAGATTGTCGAGACTGGTCCAATTCGAGCGACAGTGGAGATAACCGGCGAGATGGCAGGGTCCCGGCGCGTCCAGAGAGTCATACTATATCACGACCTTGAGAGGATAGACTTTGAGACCAAGCTTGACTTCAAGGGAAAGGACAAGCGAGTCTCTGTTGTGTTTCCCCTGACCTTCTTTGCTGAGCGAGCGGTCGTGGGCGCACCCTTTGGAACCGAAGAGAGGCTCACTGTCAGAGATGAGACAGATTGGGCTGAGCCC
>JAGSHP010000270.1 GCA_029855925.1 Candidatus Thorarchaeota archaeon
ACGACCTGAGGAACCCTCTGTGCCATCCGCAGAGGAAGGAGCAACAGGTGAGGAGATAATCCCCATAGACACAATCACTGTCAGACATGGATGTGTTGTCAAACGCGGACCCCGATATTCAGATGCAATGACAATGGGTTCCGCTCTAAATCGTAGTCTTCGCGAGAAGGCAATGGTTGGGGTGGATGTCCTCTTGATGGTTGACAACACTCGGACTGTGTACAAGATATCAGATGCCCTGGATCGACATATTGACGATATAATTGAGATTGTCAAATGGTGTGTGTCCAGACGAATTGTTGATGTTGAGTGTCCTGAGGAACAGGAGTCAGGTCCTCGAAAGATTATTGAGGTCCCATTGTTTGAAGGAGATATTGGTAAAGTCAAGAAGAAACATCGTCCTGTACTGGAGCGATGCGATGGCACGCGCACACTCAATGACATAGCCGATGAACTTGGACTCAAATACTTCGACGCGCTACAGGCGACTTTGCCCTACAAAGGAAAGGAACTCAAGTTTATCAAGATCGACAAAGTAGAATCGAAAAAGTGAGGTAAGTCATATGGGCGTTAAGGGAAAACTTGCATGGAGTCTGAAGATCTCCAAGGTCTCAAAACCTCTGTTTCAAGCCACCTACAGAGAATTGATGAACATTCTAATTGAAACAAGTGAAAACGTGAGTGCTATCAATGAGAAGATGAAGGCAATCGGATTCAAGGTCGGTGAGGATCTTCTTATGGAGTACGCGGAAAAGATAGGAAAGCACGCAGGAACCTTTGCAGAATTCTCATCAACTCTCCAACTGGCATACAAGGTGAACTCTGGGCAAGAATTCACAAAAGTGGATATCAGTGATGATGGGACTGTAGTTCGATTTTCGGATGACCATTGTGTTCTCTGTGAGGGCGTCGAGATCACCGACATGCCCGGCCTTCAATACTGCAATCTCATCAGTGGTGTCTTTCAGGCAGTGATGGACCTTCGTGGCTTTGATGCTGAGGCTTACCAGGAGTCCTGTAGAGCTCTTGGCGACTCGACATGCACCTGGGTCATTCGCCTCAAGAAATAGGGACTCGTACATGGTCCTCGAATATTCTCTCGAGACTTTCGTCATGTGTCTTCTACACATCGACAAGTGGGCGAAGTCGAGCACATATGTATAAATGGACGAAATACTACTAGACAGTAGCGTCTAGATTATCGGAGGAAATGAAATGGGACAGGTCCTAGGAACATTCGTTGGCCTGATAATCGCCTTTGTATTTGCATTCCTGGTTCTGATGTTTGGCGGATCAATCCACGAAGATCTCATCAGTCCTGCAATCGTTGCCGATTTTCTGAATCGTCCTGATTTGGAACTCAAATTGGCTGTAGTTGGAACCGTGCTCTATCCACCGTTCCTCGGACTACAACTTGGCTTTGGGGCACAGGGGTCGACCATTCTCATGTTTCTTGCATGGGGCACTGGCGGATTTGTGGCTGGGCTACTTGCCCGTGATATCGTCCCAGGAATACTTGCTGCAGTATTCTCGGTCATCATTGGCGCCTTTCTCATCTGGCTTCTTGTCTTCTTTATTGGTACCGTGGACTTTCTAGCACTCTTTGGTGGCGAGTCCTTGCTCATTCTTCAGTTTGTTTTGGAAGGATCACTCTATCCGGGTATTGCAGCGGCAATCGGTGGCCTAATTGGTGGCGCAGTCATGCGTGACCGGTAGTTTCGTCAACTGGAGATGTGTTGAGAGGTCTGCCACAGGCTGAACATATCAAGGGCTTTGATTTGTACACTGCACCACAGGCGCACACGGTCTCCACTGTGTCGGGGATTGGAGGCTCGCTCTGCAACCTCAATCGCTCTATTACAAGAGCGGAGGGCAATGCCGTAATCAATGTGACCTGTGCCAATAGGATGCTTGACGCGAAGATTGTGAATAGTTGCAGATTTCTCTCCGGTAGATACCAAAACACTGGTGTCACATAGAGAATCGAGCTTATTGACAGAATTCCCAGAATGGTCCCAAGCCAGATTGTAGAACGAACGGTATTCCAGCCCGGCTTTGATAATGGTCCCATGACAGCACCCATCGCGATCCAGATTGGAAAGAATACAATGATCGAATTGATTGGCGCCAAGCCCTGTTCCACCGCCACAAGTGTGGAACCGGATGAGAGAACATATGCGATCGGATCAGGCACGTCTGCATACTGGGCGATTTCCAGTTCGCGCATCAGATACATGATGACCGTTGCGGACAGCGTTGCTGCAAGAGCACTCACGAAATTCTTCATTGTCCCACGTTTCCCGTCTTAGAACCAAGTTCCTATCCCACGTCTCAACGAAACCTCTCTTTATGATTTCCTATTGGTTTGTGCAGTTTCCATCTATCACAGGCAAACGAGTGTTCCAGGCATTCCGCCCTTCCCTTGGCATATCACCACAATGCTTTTCAGACCACTTTGAGTGTCATACAAATGAGGTTGACTGACTAAGTCTATTCCGGGACAGCAAGGTGATGCAAATTGGCAAGTGGTGACTTAGAACGAGCGCTATCCAAACTGAGATTTGATGATCAGGTTATAGGATATTCACTCATGACAAAACAGGGGCGACCCTTTGTTAGTTTTTCATTTCCGGATGATCTTTTTCCGCGAGTGAAGGAGAGCATCGGGCTCTACAAGACAGACCTTAGACTGATGACAATTGACACTGATATGGGACTGGTCGTGCTTGCCCCGGTTGATGAGAATTGGATCTTGTCCGTGCTCTACGTTCCGGAACTTCAGCTTGGTCTGGCAATTGCAAAGACGAAGAACGTATTGCGAATGTTAGAAGGCGTAGAACTCCCGCCTCCTCCTGAGGAATTTGAAGAGGCGGCTGAGTCGAACCTTGAAGTACTAGAGGAGATCGGGATGCAGGCTGCCTCTACTGATGCTGCATCAACAACGATGGCGGAACCCACTCCCGAACCCACATCTGAGCCTGCTGCAGAAGTCGCCACACCGGAAGCTGAGCTCAAGCCCTCCGACTTCGTGGCTGTCACCTCCACTGTCCCTAAGAAGGGCGAGTCCTTTTCTACAGCTCTCTCATTGGACTCTGATCTGTACGCCGAAATGAAGAATCACTATCGCAACTTCGGATTTGATGTTTTGATGCTTGTGGACAACACAATGACTGCTGGTGAAATTGCTGAATCAATGTTTCAACCCACTGAGCGTGTCATCGAGCTTCTCAAATGGGCTGCCTCAAAGCGGATAGTTGAACTTCCTCGTGCTGAGGGTGGAGGAGATGAAGCAGCAGGTCGCATTAGTGGTCGATTCGTCAAGTGTCCCAAGTACGAAGGTGATTTGAACAAGGTCGACTCAAGTCATCTTGAGATTGTCAAGTTATGCGATGGGAGCCGTACAACTGAAGAAGTTGCAAAAGCTGCCAACGTACCCACACCTAGGGTCGTACAAATACTTGCCAAATACCGCAAGTTCGGGATGAAAATAATTGGAAAACGACTCTAGTTCAAACATTGCATTGCGAGGTCAGTGACATGGCAAGAATAGAGAACCCCCTATTATTGAGCATCTATGGCCAGCTTGTTGACAAGATTCTTGCAGAAACTGGTAACATCGAAGAGGCTAATGAACGCCTGCGTGAACTTGGACGGAGCATGGCTGAGCAGATCTATCTCACTACTGAGATAGTTGACAAGACTAAGGACACAGTGATGACCCGTGAAGACGTTGCAAAGCTGATCGAGACCGTGTATAAGACTCTCTTTGACAAGAAACCAAGTGAGATCGACATGGAGTCCGCAAGAGGATCCGTGCGCGTCACCGATACATCCTGTATTTGGTGTCAAGATGTCAATCTTGAAGGAATGCACGGTTTTGGTTATTGCGAGGTCTTTAGCGGTATACTTCAGGCGATTCTCGAATACAAAGGGGTTGAGGCTAAGGTATTCGAAGAGTCCTGTCATGCAACTGGCGGGTCTGCATGCACTTGGAATGTCCGACTGGCCTAATAGACCACAGCAAAGCACTTAACGCGCATTGCAAGTCTGGTATGATGGAGGTTATTGTTCGTGTCAAAAGAGTCTGAGATAATCCCGTGGTGGCAAGGACGCCTCAAAGAACGAGAACTGATGCGCGCATTCTTTGCCAAGACTTGGACAAAAATAGGGAACCGTATTGCTGTCATGTTCCCAGATAGGGTCAGAGACCTCTATTACAGTGCAGGACGACTTGCAGGGCTCGAAGCTCAAAAAGAGTACTTCAAGATTGGCAAGCAAAAGCCTCCTGGTGACTTCAAGGGCATTGTTGAGTTTATCAAAATGGCTCTCTCGACGCTCATCATTCCCTTTGGTGATGTCAAGATTGAAAAGCTCTACAAGCTCTGGCTTGACGAGGAAGCAATAATCGAGATCAACGATAATCCATACGCATCGGGAATCCATAGCGAAGAACCATCGTGTTACTTCCTGAAGGGCTTCATTGAGGCAATTCTGGAGTACCTCACAGACTTCAACCGCATCGAATACGAGTCACTCATCGTTGTCGAACAAGAGTGCATGGCGACAGGGGCGAATGCCTGCAAGTTTCAACTGAAGCTCACTTATCCCTCAAAGGCTGGAACCCACTAGTACAGATATCCCTCAAACAGAGTCCTTAATTAACTACAAGTGAATCAAGAAGTGATGCCAATGCGTCGTGTAATAGTGATAGTATCACTGGTACTGGCCATGACTGGATTTATGGCAGTGCTGACCATTGAACATCATCTGGGCCAGGGATCTGTTGCAGTCCAAGACCTCTCCTTTTCAGGATCTCTCTCATCCCCAGTTGAGACCTTTGGACTTGGTATGGGGATTGGAACGATTGCATTGTCACACGGCAGTAGTGCTGTTTCTTATGTGCCTCTGTATTCTGGAGTCCCCCTCATCATTGGAACAGTATCTGTTGACAAGCGGTCTGACAAGAACTTGTCTCTGCGTGACCGCATTGTCGCAGAAATATCCGAGAATCCCGGTATACATCTACGAGAACTGTTACGTAATGTTGGTTGCGCGATGGGTGCGCTGCAGTACCACCTGAAGAACCTCGAGCAGACCGGAGTCATCACCTCAATTCGCAACGGAAATAGCAAACACTTCTTTCTGTCTGACTTTTCATCTGACTCTCAGATCCTCCGTCTTGTAGCATTGATGCGTAACCCCACGGTCCGCGCAATAATCAGCAAATGTAGAGCAAACGGTCGTGTCACTCAAGCCGACTTGAGCCGACAACTATCAATTGACAAGAGCTTGGTCGCCTATTATGCCTCTGCGCTCGTCGAGTCTGGTTTTCTCAAGGTGGTTCCTGTGTTTGGACGAGAGAGGCCTCTCACACTCACAGAGTACACAAGCTCTGTTCTATGCGAGCTTGGCGTCGCGTAGTGGCTGTACTGGTACAAGTTTGAGCATAACTATAGCCTTATTATAAAACGGAATATGGCTGAATCACACAGTGAGATTTGGAGCATATGTTGCTGAACCATTCACTTATGTGCACTCGAGGAAGTTGTCGTTATGTCCGAAGATAGTCATGAATCGACTGATTACGATATTGGTCTGTTGACGGAAGAGGACGTTGATGAAGATGAACAGGTCACCTACGCAGTCCGTTTGGTCGATGTACATCGCGACTTCACAGTCCGCGACAAGACGGTGAGTGCGCTCAAGGGAATAACACTCGATGTCAAACCTGGTGAGTTCGTAGTTGTGGATGGCCCCAGTGGGGCTGGCAAGACAACTCTTCTCAACGTAATTGGTGCGATCGACTATGCTACATCAGGTCGTGTGATTCTCCAAGACGTTCCCATCGGCGACTATGACGAGTCTTTCAGAGCCACGTTTCGCCTTGCAAACACGGGATTCATATTCCAGAGCTACAATCTGATCTCGACTTTGACCGCGTTGGAGAACGTTATGTTCCCTATGCAACTACTTGACCGCCCTCTCAAAGAACTCGAGGCACGCGCACTAGAGCTCTTGGACCAGGTGGGTCTTGTTGACAGACAGCACCATCTTCCTTGGCAGTTGAGTTCAGGCGAACAGCAGCGG
>JAGSHP010000063.1 GCA_029855925.1 Candidatus Thorarchaeota archaeon
GTCTTCTCCCACCCTATGCGCCCCGGTGGATTTAGGCTTCGTTATGGTCGGTCCCGTAATACAGGACTTGCCGGTGTAGGCGTCCATCCCGCCACTATGATCATCGTCAATGAGTTTCTTGCACCAGGAACACACATTCGCACAGAGCGACCGGGGAAAGGGTCAATTGTTGCACCCGTTGACACTGTAGAGGGACCGATTGTTCTCCTCGACGATGGGTCTGTGCTTCAAGTATCCTCCGTTGACCAAGCGGAGAATGTTCGTGAGCGCGTCCAGAAGATTCTCTTTCTCGGGGACATCCTCATTGCTCTTGGCGAATTTCTGGAAAACAACCATCCACTTGTTCCATCAGGCTATTGTGAAGAGTGGTGGTCTCATGACTTGGATAGAGCAATTGCTGATGTCTTGCCCCAGGACCTCCGCGCACGCCTCAAGAAATGCAAGTTGGCTCCGAATGAGGTACAAAATCTGATCAAATCCCCTCTCACGTACTGGCCTACTGCCGAACAGGCCGTCCTCCTCTCCAAGGAATTCAGAATTCCATTACATCCGCGGTATCTGTATCGGTGGATGGTTCTGTCCCCTGAGGAGGCAACGAACCTCCGCTCATGGATCTTGAAAGAAGCCAGTACCACGTCGATTTCGGGAATGCCCCGAATCACGCTCCCCTATTCCGATGAGTTCAAACCATTGCTCGAGAGGATAGGAATCCCTCACACGCTTGATGATGAACAGACGACCATCATCCTGTCTGACCCCCCCGTTTCAATTCTCGCTCAGCTTGGACGCAAGTCTGCAAGACCCCGTGGTGAAACATCTCTCGAGATACTGTCCTCTGTAGCGCAAGTCCCCCTCCGCGATAAGCTCGGAATCTCAATTGGCGCACGTATGGGTCGTCCCGAGAAAGCCGAGGAACGTCGAATGAGGCCCCCAGTTCAGGTACTCTTTCCAGTGGGACGCGACTTTGGCGGCGAGCGTAATATTGAACGAGTGGCAGAGGGGACAATCAGGGAGTCATCGCTCTCAGAAGATGGCACACATGATGTCCATTCATTCGATATCAATCGTGGTGTTTCAGTCGAGATGGTAACTCGCCGCTGCCCCAAGTGCAATCTTGAGACCTTCGAGTCCCGATGTCCGACATGTGGTACCCACACAGAGATACTTCGATACTGCTCTCAAGAGGGGTGCGGCCTCCCTATTGATGAAACCACTGGGAAGTGCCCACGAAGTCACGATATCAACTTCATAAAATACACCAAGACATACACCATTGACATCCGTGCTCTGTTACAACGGATCAAACAGGAAATTGATGAGCCCCAGAGTTATAATGTTCGAGGAGTTCTGGGTCTAACCAGTAGTTACAAGATTCCCGAGTACCTCGGTAAGGGGATTCTACGTGCAAAGCACTCAGTATATTGCTATCGTGATGGAACTGCACGATTTGATGCAACAGATGCCCCCCTCACCCACTTCATTCCCCGAGAGATTGGGGTCTCGATTGGCAAGCTACACGAGCTGGGATATCACACTGATTACTTGGGGTTCCCCTTGGCCTCTGATGAGCAAGTGGTCGAACTCAAGGTGCAAGACATAGTGGTCCCCGAGAACTGTGCGGACTATCTTGTCCGGGTTGGTCAATTCGTCGACGACTGCCTTGAGAAGATATACGGGTTGGAGCGATATTATAACTTCACTGTACCCGATGATGTGGTCGGTCAGCTGGTCATTGGATTAGCCCCCCACACATCTGCGGGAATCATCGGTCGTATCATTGGGTTTACGAGTGCCAGCGTGTGCTATGCACATCCATACTGGCATGCCGCTAAACGACGAAATTGCGATGGCGATGAGGATGCAGTGATCTTGGTCCTCGATGCCCTCCTGAACTTCTCGAAATCGTTTCTCCCTGCAGGTCGTGGCGGTTTTATGGACGCTCCACTTGTCTTGTCAGTAGTCCTGAATCCTGAGGAGGTGGATGATGAGAGCCACAATATGGAGGTATGCAGCCGTTATCCTGCAGAGTTCTATGACAAGGTCGCTGAGGGTCGTCATCCAAAGGAAGTGGAACATCTTGTGGACATCATTGCCGGACGACTTGACTCAGAGGCGCAGTACGAAGGATTCGCCTTTACCCATGGCACATCCTCGTTTGATGCAGGACCCAAGAACACACGTTACAAGACTCTTGGTAGCATGATCGAGAAACTCGACGCACAGCTCAATCTAGCTCGCACCATCTGCGCTGTCGATGCACGCGATGTGGCGGAACGCGTACTATCTCATCACTTCATCCGGGACATTCGTGGTAATCTTCGTGCATATTCTACTCAAAGAATTCAATGTCTGAAATGTCATCGTGTATATCGTCGAATACCTCTATCAGGCACGTGTGTGTGTGGTGCTAAACTCTCTCTCACGGTTCGTCAAAAGAACATCTCAAAATATCTAGATGTTGCCAAGAAGATGATAGCCGACTATGATCTGAGCCCGTATCTCAAAGAGCGTATCCGTCTAATTGAAGTGTCTCTCGACTCGATATTTTACTCGGAACAGACGGCACTGACAGACTTTCTCGAATGAAACAACGCCGCCGTGCTCCGAGATTACTACTCAATCGCCAATCTCAACAAATCTCTATCCTCAATCATCCCGATCAAATTACCCGCGGCTGATAGTACTGGGGCCTGATCCAGATCATGTTTCCGCAGGATCTTGACGCAGTCGGAGACCGTTGTGACCTCAGTCACATTTATGATATTCTTAGTCATGACCTCTCGAACCTCGACCGATGGAAGTTTCAGAAGCTTTCTTGTGACAATGAGAAACTCTTTTGATGTCCAGCCCCAGTCAACCGTGTTCTCGGTTCCGCTGAAGGTCGTTGAAACATTGTTCTCGACTGTTTCCTCAGAGAGTCTTATGAAATCGTTTACGGTTATCATGCCTGTGACTCCCCCGTTCTCGTTGAGGACAATGAGCGCATTCTGCCCTGCCATGTCTAGAATCATGTATGCAAGGGATAACGGAGTTCGCTCCCAGACTGATACTATCTGACGCGAGACCCGGTCGCGTATATGCATCTCATCAAATGGGCTCTTTCCCTCGAGGAGTGATCCGAGCACATCCGGAATTGATATTAGACCTACCAGTTCCTTGCCCTTTACAACTGGCAGTCTTCTAAACTTCTTTTCGTACATTATTCTTGCCGCTTCGACGATATCGGTGTCCGGATTGACCGTGATGGGGTCTCTGACCATGAGCATGGCCAATTGGTCTTCGTCTGTCTTTTTGAGAAGGTCTGTCCGTGTCACCATTCCGACAAGAATCTTCGTGCCCTTCTTTACCACTGGCAGGCCGTTGATCTGCCTCTCTGCCATTATTTGGAGAACGTTCTCCCTTGTTCCCGGAACAGATACGTGAACAACCTCCGATTGCATACAATCTGCTACCTTCATTGTATTGCGGCTCCAGTATCGAGAAGATTGATAGCGCTCATTATGGACTCTTCACTCCATTCGCGCTCCTGTTCTCATATATGGCAGTCCTTTTTAATATATCCTTTAACAATACGTCTAGATAATTTGTTTATGTTACCATGGGTGTTTCTTGAAGCCCAATAGATATCCCATTATGTTGCTAATGTAATGAATGAGAAGTGTGAAGGCGAGCAGTATCATTACGAATACCGCCGCTGGTCTGATGAATGGCGTGGCAAATAAGAGTCCAAGAATGATAAACCCAAGTTGATCAAGGACGGGTGCTGGTCCACCACTAGGGAGATTTGCCCTCCTCTTGATGAAGGAGCCAATCATGTCTCCAAAAAGGGCGCCAGTCGACATGGCAAGAGCCATTGGTACAGTCATGAAGAGGACCGATTGCATCTCAATTGTCACCGTAACATACAGGCTCAGAATTGGCTCTATGAACGGGGCTGCGATAGCCTGTAGAGCACCGGTCAACGTGCCCAAGAGCACTCCTACAATAAAGCCCCTTATGGTCTTTCCATCCCCCAGGACTCTTCGTCCATCCCTGAAGACGTGCCCCCCATCAATTGGTCTTCCTCCCCCAAAGATGACTGGTGTGGCATTTGCAATCCATGCTGGAAGTCCAAACCAGATGGCGAGTTCAATTAGCGCAAGTTCCTTATACATCAGTCACTCCTGCCTCGTAATCATGTACAGCATATCACTGTTTCTCATTCTGCAGGCCTTGCTTGGAAACCCCGTGCAGCAAGAAATAGATGGCATGGTCTGAAATGACCTCCATCATCCACTCTCTCAATGATTCGTTCGCCCAACTTCTGTCCTAACGATACTCGAAGGGTAATGTCCGCCCAGTAGTCCATTATGTTGCGCGCGACTGGTTCAATCTCATTTTGTTCCCCTCCCATTACAGATCGTACCTGATTCAATACCAGCACACTTACGTCCAAGTTTCTTGCCAGTCCCTTGAGCATACCAGTCTGACGATTGAGCTCTCTGTGCGCCTCATAGTTCGTTCTCTTGTCCTCCAGACTTATCCGATAGAGCCGTGTGAGTGTGTCTATAACAACCAGATACGTATTCTTCTGAATAATGAGGTCCGCGTCCTCAAGAAGGACTCCCTGCTCCTCAAAACTCTTGGGCATAAGGATCCGGATTGAATCGCTCAGACTGGAGAACTCAGCCTCGGCTATTTGCTCAAGGCGCTCAATTGGTGATGAGGCCTCCGCATTGATGAACAACACACTGCCTCCCTTCCGGAGTGTAGCAACTGCGGCAATCAGCCCCAATGTTGTCTTTCCTGCAGCCGCCTCGCCGTAGACTTGGGTGAAACTACCCGTTTCCAAGCCCCCGCCCAATAGGTCATCTACACATGCGATACCCAGAGGTAACTTCACAGCGGTGTTCACCAAACACTCTATTAATACGGCCATCTGATAAGACTAACGAGTGAGGAACTGCCATGTCTATGCCGGGTGTAGTTGTTGCAGTCCAAAGTCCCAAGACTCGCTTCATGCTGATAGACGCTCTTGATGCACTCGGCATTCGCTTCACAATGTGCGAACTCGGTGATGCGATCTGCGAGATTGCATCCGTGATTCTCAGTGACCATCTAGAGAGTGGTACATTATCATCACGTATAATCCTTGTACGTGATGACACTGACATCGAAGGTGCTCTAATTGCGACATTGGTCAACCTACAGGGAATTGATGCCCCCTTCTCCGCATCCTTAGGAATTGATCCTGGTCTTCGTTTTGGAATCGCCCTGGTCATCAATGGTCTTTTGATCAACACATGCAATGCATCGTCCCCTGGAGAGGCTGCCGACGTGACGATGCGCTGGTCGTCCATACTCCGAGAGCGGTTCGGCTGTGATCCTATCATCCGTGTTGGTGACGGATTGCGTCTGTTCACAATACTGTTCCTTCGAGCATTGCAACACCGATCGAATATGGCCCGCATTGAACTCGTAGATGAACATCATACTACTCTTACCAGTGGTGCGAACAATGACCGGTCATCAGCCGCCCTCATAGCTCAGAGACAGGGGCATCCCGCTGATGACCTGCCGTTGACCATAGAAGCAAAGGAGGGACACATCCGCCTCATGAAGCGACTGTTTGGACGGTTAACTGGCGGGAGTTCCCTGTCGACAGAGGAGGCAACTCTTCTCTTGGCTGGCGATGTCACGCTTGATGAGATTGTTGGGCATCATTCCTCGAAAAATGAATGAACTCGTTCAGCAACTATTGACGGATCATTTGGAAGGGTCTCCATTACCTCCGAGAGCCAACGGGGGAGGAACCTCTTGAGGTAAGGTGTTGCAAATCGTTGGTCAAGCAGTATTATGGCCCCCTTGTCATCAAGTCTTCTCACGGGTCTACCTGCAGCTTGAATTGCTCTTGTCATTGCTGGAAGTACATACGCATAGTCCCGTCCCTTTCCATTGAATCGTACATCAAAGTAGCTAATTAGTGCCTCAATACGTGGCGTAGGCCTTGCGTAGGGGACTCCCACCACAATCACACTGTTCATTGTGTGCCCTGGGAAGTCCCCGCCCTCAGAGTTGCGACCCCCCTGCACCCCAATGAGAACCGCTCCGTCCCCATCTCCATGCCGTTTGAACTTCTCAACCAGTTCATCATTCTCAGTGTTCTTCATACCCCGCCTCTCAAAGAATACCTTCTTCTTCAACCGCTTCCCAAGACCGGCGCTGACCAAAGCCTTGGCTATCGCATAGCTAGTAGCAAAGATTCCTGTGTTGCCAGGTGTTGCATGAGCCACTGCTATGCAATGATCCACCATCATCCTATACATCTCTTGAGACCTCCCTGTGTATGAGGTATCAAGGCCGTCTACAACGATTCCCAATCTGTTCTGTCTGGCAAAGGGGCTCTGAAAAGTGAGTGTTGTAGCGTCCGACCCAAGTCCTAGCATCTCGGCATAGGCTCTTAGTGGGGAGATAGTTCCTGAAACTGCCACCGCGCAATGAACACGGCTGAGAATTGGTCTTGTCACAGAGGTGGGATCCAATGCCACTAGCTCCAGTGCCACACGTTTAGTTCCCCTTGCTGTGGTGCTTGTTGATAGTATGAATGCATAATCGTCACGTTCAGAGTAATCTAGCCACTTTAGAAGAAACTCTGCCACTCTATGGATTGCTGATACTGGGAACTTCCCTACACGAACAAGCCCTTTCTTGATCTTGAGACCCAAGTCCCGCATATGCGGGAGAGGTCTTCCCACATTATTGAGCTGGGCATTCTTAATGGCTGTCGTATATACCTCAACCGGGTCGATTAGCATCTCGCTATTGTCGGGCATGCTCTCCGAGAGATCCAAGATCGCCTTGGTGAGGCCTCTTCCAAACTTCCTCGATATTGAGTCATTATATGTTGTTGCCTCCGTCATCGCCTGTCGCATTGTCCTCAGGCTCAATGCATCACTGGCGGAGTCTAGTGCCGTAGTCGGTACATTGTGCGCCTCATCCTCGACCAGCACGATCTTTGACAGCGGGACCTCCAGTTCCGGTACAAACGTTTCAAGAATGAATGGGTCAAAAACATAGAGATATGATAATGCGACAACATCAACTGCCTTTACCAGTTTCTTTGCCAGCTCGTACGGGCAAATCTGGTGTTTTCGAGCATATTTGATGATGTCTGGGGCTGTCAGAACTCGTTTTGGCATATCCTCGAGTAGGTCCTCTGCTGATCCCATATGTCGTAAC
>JAGSHP010000392.1 GCA_029855925.1 Candidatus Thorarchaeota archaeon
ATCTAGAGCTGGCTGCCATGAAGCTTGAAAATACTCTGTATGAACCTGAGCAATTTCCTGGTCTTATCTACAGAATGCGTGATCCGAAAGTTGTCATCCTGCTATTCGGTTCTGGAAAACTTGTCATTACTGGTGCCAAGTTCGAGCCTCAGATTGATGAGGCTGCCGAAAAGGTCATGGACCGGCTCATCGAGCTTGGGGTCATGAGAATTCCCGAGGGTGAGGACTGGGACACAGTCGAAGACGAAGACGAGGATGAATAATCTCACTCGATGCGAACATGGATCCCGGTTCGCCGGGCATCCATTTTGTTTTTTTTCCGATTCCATCTAGAATATGGCAAGACTGAGCGGTGGGATTGAGAGCACTAGCACAATCATTGCAAGGATGAAGATTGCTATTCGGCTCCTTGGAACAGGGACCGTGTCGTTCAGTGGTCCGGGATGCTCGCCACCGCCGGAGAGCATGATCACGAGGATTGCCATGAGATAGAATCCCGCGAGAGCCATTGCGGCAATCGCTGCCCATCCAACGTATTTGTGAACCTTGGGCCCTGTAAGAGCACGAAGTGCATGACCTCCGTCGAGTTGGCTTGCTGGAAATAGATTCAGCGCTGTCACCAGACAACCGACCCATGCTGCAAAAGCCAGTGGGTGTAGGAACAGAGTGCCTCCCTCTGGAACGTAGCCCTGAAAGACAATCTCGAGAATTGTAAACAAGAGCGGTACAGGAAGCGATCCTGTCATATTGGGAAATGCCTCATCAATGGCTGCAAGCTGGTCGGCAGTGACAGGCACGGACAGAAAGAAGCCAACGAACAAGACAACAAGTGTGACGGCAAATCCCGCAAACGGACCAGCAACACCGAGGTCAAAAAGGTCTCTACGTTTTCTCGGTGGACTCTTCTGTTTTATGAATGCTCCAAAGGTCCCCCCGATCTCGGGCAGCCCCGGAATAAAGTAGGGCGGTGTCGCCTCGATCTTTCTTCGTTTGGCGGTAAGATAGTGGCCCATCTCGTGGGTGCCAATGATTCCCATCAGTCCCAGTATGAATGTCCCCGTGACCAACGCGATGTCCCAGGTCGTCCATCCGGCAGGATAGAACAGTGATAGGAAGACGGGACTTATCGCCTGCATGAAGCCACCAATTGCGATTGTTGCCAGCGTTGTGACAAAGAGCACATAGTTGATCCGAATGTCTGACTCTCCCTCTTTCTGAATCGGAACAAATCGAACGATGTAGACTCCTTCTTCTTTGTTCTTCCATCGTACCACAGGCCAGACCCGCAGTGACTCAGCCAGGTCGTCAAGTTCGTCGAAGACCTGTTCCTGGATCTCTAGGCTGGGCATCTGACCCTCGGGCCACTGGAATATGAAGGTTGGCTGTCCAAACTCAAGAGCACTTGCCAAGACCTCGAATCGACGTGAAAGAATCGCATCCAATTCGGTGAACGTTGGGTACGAGATGATGCTGGGAAAGTCACCGAGTGACAATTATTGTGGTCCTCCACTATCTGTCTAGATGAAACAACTTTCCGACTACCTATAAGGATACTGTCACTGGCATGAGACAATCAAAGATGTTTCGCCCGGAGGGGATACCAGCAAGGTTCGACAAGTTTGAAATACTTACTAAGGACATTACCACATGAAAGAGATACGCAAAGATGGTGACACCTTGGACTATTCTTCTGAATCGTACGACGACTCAATGAATGCAGAAAGATCCTTCAACTACACCTTGCTCATTTTGTTGGCATTTGCTATCGTGTTTCTTGTGTTCTGATACGACATGACCGCTCTAGGAGATCTACCATCGCTTCTGAGCATTCTGATTCCATTTGGCTTCTGTAGTTTCATATTTTGTTTCCTTGAGATCTTTTGTTGTGGCAAAAACAAGAACACTCGGCGCTCCCATGATTACGACTCTGCAGCACAGAGAATGTGAACGCATTGGTCGTTTCAGCGTTGCAGTTGCTTGTTCGCTCTGCGGTTCTCTCACGTCCTGTCTTGAACACCGTCCGCATTATATCGAACTGTGTCGTCTTGGCTCATCTCAGAAGAACTCTCTGAGGAGTATTCCAACGAATGTTCCAAGCATGGAGGCGAATAGAACGAAGAGGAAATACACAGCTGCGACAAAGGTCCCGGCAAATGCGAACTCGCCCACGCCAATGCCCGGCGCGATGATTCCTGGGACTGACAGGAACACAACAAGGAAGATGACGAAGAAGATACCTGCTAGTACAGCCGAGATGAGAGTGTGCTTTACC
>JAGSHP010000018.1 GCA_029855925.1 Candidatus Thorarchaeota archaeon
GTCATGCCCTCTCTCAATAATCTGACATTCTCCGAGTTGGCAAAGCCTGATGTTGCATCGATGCTAGTCACAGAGAATCCTCATCTGAGCAGTCCAGGGCTGGCCTTTCTTCTAAGCGAGATTGCAGTGTATCATGGCATTCTTGGGGCGGACTGGCGAACCTGGTGGTCGACGGTCAAGGATCACATCGACGTCCAAGAGGGTTGGTCAGAGGCCTGGGCGAAGTGGGACTCAGACCCAACTCGTCATATGATGGTCAGCTATGGGACCGACCCTGCTTATTCGGCGTACTACTCAGACACCGGAGTGCCAGATGTGGGAATTGCGCCACTCCACTACAATGCAAAGGACTATGCTTGGTTGCAGGTGGAGGGAATGGGCCTTGTCAAGAATGGTCCCAATCCCGAACTGGCAAAGGCATTCATCGACTACTGTTTGACAGAGGCTGTTCAATCGCATATTGCGCTAAACCAATGGATGTATCCGGCAAATCTCAATGTGGGTCTACCGGATGCATTTGACTATGCCGTTCACCCTGACGACATAAGTCCGCTGAACGAACTGCTACCGTCAACACTCATCCAATCAAATCTAACGGATTGGTTGGAGGACTATGACCTTATCATGACAGCATAGAATGGAGACCATGGCATGAGACGCAGTTCAATCACTCAGACGTTGCTGCTTCTCATGCCTATCATCCTCCTCATAGTCTTCCTCATAGCTCCTGTAAGTCTGGTCCTGGTCGAGGGACTTCTGGACCCAACGGGATCCACGTTCACGAAGGTGATCACCTCCTCAGTCACTCATAGAGTCTTTGCCTTCACAATCACCCAGGCTATCTTGAGCACCGTGCTGTCCGTCGTCATTGGTCTTCCTGCTGCTGTTCTTCTTGCGCGTCTACGATTCCGTGGTCGTACACTTGTACGCGCTGCATTGATCGTTCCCTTTGTCTTGCCGCCAATTGTAGTGGTGGTGGGCTTTCTTCGGATGTTCGGGTCGTACGGGATTCTTGACTCCGTTGCCATGCTACTCTTACAGTCATCAGCATCAGTCATTGACCTTGCCTCAGGAATGGGCGGCATAGTTCTTGCACACGCATTCTACAATGTTCCACTAGTGACTCTGATGGTGTCAGCCTCATTAGAACGCCTGAATCCAGAGATAGAAGAGGCGGCTGAGCTACTAGGAGCCACCCCGCTCCAAAAATGGCGTCGAATCATTCTTCCACACATTCGTCCATCTCTTGTGGCATCGTCCCTTCTGACATTCCTGTTCTGCTTCATGTCATTCCCAATTGTACTCGCTCTGGGACAGGGACAATACGCAACTCTTGAGGTTCAGATCTGGAGTGCATTTCGCGTCTTTGACTATGGTGCAGCAAGTTCTCTGGCTCTGATTCAACTGGTGATCACGCTTGCCATTGCAATATCGTACTTCAGGCTGGGCGGCGCTCCGGGCGGTGATCCGGGGAAGACGTCCTCGATCAAGACAATGAAGTATTCTGACCTGAGCATTGGTGTTCGGGTCTCTGTGCTCATCTACGTCGTCGCCCTCTTCGTTCTCATGGCTGGGCCAATTGCGTCAATTGGTTATGCTGCTGTGTACGATCCCGTGACGCATTCGTACAGTCTGGATGGATTCAGGAATCTCGTAGTGGTCGGCGTGGGCGGGGGATTCTTCCCCCTTGTCAACTCAATAGTCTATGCGGGACTTGCGACCCTCTTGGCAATCGTGCTAGGACTCCCGCTAGCATATGCCCAGGTCAGCCGGAGGCGGACTTTGCCACGGATATCCTCCGTCATGACAATGCTCCCCTTGGGAATCTCCTCAATCACGATAGCATATGGTCTCATGCGGGCGATTGCGGTTCCACTGGGTCTCAGTACGAATCCATGGCTGCTGATTGTCATCGCTCAGACCATAATTGGACTGCCCTTCAGTGCACGATCCATTGAGCTGGCTCTTCGCAATATCGATCCTGAACTGCTTGAACAGGCGGACTCTCTTGGAGCATCAAGGTTTCAGCGTCTGTTCTTTGTCGAGCTGCCACTACTTGCCCCTGGAATACTTGTGGGCGGTGTCTTTGCCTTCGCCATGGCGATTGGAGAGATGTCAGCAACGATATTCATTGCTCTTCCACAGAACTACACACTGGCCG
>JAGSHP010000278.1 GCA_029855925.1 Candidatus Thorarchaeota archaeon
CACATAATCAAACCCCTAGTCACTGCGAAAGCTATCGTTCTCGGCGAGGAGCATGTGGGCAAGAAGTCCCTGCTCGAGAAGGCAAAGATGGGCCATCCCAAGGTGGATGATGTGGAGCAGAGTCATGTGTATGAGAACATATACGAACTGTCATCTTACAGAGTGCATCTGCAATCATGGTGCTTTGATGATGCGGCAAAGGCAAATGTCAGCCGAAGTGAGTTCTATGAGAGCACCGGGGTTGCAATTGTCATCTATTCAGTGGTTGATCGTTGGTCATTTGAGAGCATCGACTTCTGGGTGAAAGAGGTCACCAATTCTCTTGGGCACACTCCCCCCATTGTTCTGGTTGGGAATAAGGTGGACCTTCGTGCCGTTCCTAGTGATGACGAAGACTCTCCTGTGAGCCAAGATGAGGGCTACAAGTTGGCAGAGGCTCTTGCGAATCGATTTGGTTCCGAAGGGAAACTTCATCCTGTGGGTTTTGTTGAAACATCCTGCCTAACAGGGGCTGGTGTTGACAGTGTCTTCGTGACTGCAGCCAAGCTCTGGCTAATGTTTCGAGATACCTAGACTCGACCGTTGAGTGCAACAGATGATTTCATTCACACTCATTGTGATATTAGAGAGTCTATACTAGTAGCCACAGAAATCAATCGATTCAAATACCACTTTGTACTAAATGGTGGTCAGTCTAGCTGACCAGAGTCGGTAAGCAGGTGATGACAATACCGGAATTCTGCGAGAGTTGTGGAAAAGAAATTAAACCGACCCCTCCTCCGAAGACGCTTGAGGATAATTTCATACAGGAAGAACAGCGCAAACTGGGGATTTGTCGAGAGTGTTTTGAAAAGCGTTTCAAGGTCATCACACGAAAGAGTAGTGCCTACGGCGGGACGATCTACGAACTCGAACCAAGGCCCTCTCCCCGCTTTGGACTGGGGAGCAAGAGCTTTTCCTGCCTCAAATGTTCGTGGGTTGCATGGACTGAAGAAGGTCTTGCCGTTCACATGAGAAAGAGGCATAGCGGCTAGCCTTTGTCACTATATCGGCTTGTTTTCGTCTCACGCGTCTTGTTTTGGAACGCGGCTCTGCTTCGAACTGGAAAGACTATCTCTGAATACTAAACTGGTCCGGTTCCTTGACAATCATATGGCCTCGCACTGACAATCCGGGAATCTTCTCAGCCGCACTCTCCAGCATCCCCATACGGTAGATGGCAGTTCTTGCGCCGTATTGGTGGAGCCAGTCGAGTGAGACCAAGTCAAGCCGGTCGTGGTCCTTGAAGTACTCACGCAGGTCCTTGACAATGGAGTTGATACGGTCGAACATGGCTGCAGCAAATCCCGCGCTGGGAGCAGCAAAGGCCAAGAGGACCCACAGTGGTGCAAACGGGTCAACTATGAAGTAGTCATAGAAGAGTATGAACCCTGAGAACTCCGGTTGAATCAGTGCAAGGATCACCAAGAAGAGTGCGATGTGCTGCGAGACCGAGTCGCTCCCGAGGCCAGCCACTCCGATGACATCCTGATCAGGTGGAATGAGATAGACAAGGACGCTACCAGAGGCTATTCCGACAATGACTGCTGATATTATGATGAATGTCACGTACCCTGACGGATTCTCCTGCCACACCGCCGGGAACCCTATTATGGACTGAATGACTAGGATGACTGATATTAGCAATCCCCCAGAAACGAAGCCCTTCTTGCTAAAGAATTCGTAGTCCATCTTTAGGTCTATGTCACTCATCTCTCTCTTTCTCTACGGTATTCTATGGCGATAAACATCACAGTCTTTGATAAATCTTCTTTTCAGACAGTTCGAACTTCGTTTGGGTCACAAGCGGTTGAGTTCATGGTTCTCACAGTCTTTGCTTCCACTGTGTAGGTCAGTCATAGGCTCCACTACGTCGTCACCGCGGTACGCAATTCGAAGAGTTTATCTATAAACC
>JAGSHP010000147.1 GCA_029855925.1 Candidatus Thorarchaeota archaeon
AGAGTCGGCTAACGGTCAACTTGAAGTTACAGGTGCACAATACTGGCGAATCGCTTGAGGGATTGTTGATTGGGATGAGACCGATCTCAGTCGGGTGTCCTATCATTCTCGCGGCTGTTGTCCACATCCTCATCAGGATGCCGTACTGAGGCGGCTCTATTGGCTCGAAGAGTGGAGAGACTGGCTCGTCACTACCGGTATCTGGTCTCCGCGCGTAGATCACCTCAAAAGAATCCAGTTGATAGTGACTCGTTCTCTCAATTTCAAAGCCCGCCTGTTGAACTCTCTCTTCGAGGTCAGACGCAGGGCTTGTGGTGGTCTGTGTTAGGATGTAGGTTATGCTCTTCAGGGGCGCCGACAACAGGGCATGGGCAAGTTTCTTCGCCCGGCTTTTCGGTCTGACCTCGTCCGCAATGACCAAGAGTCCTCCCGGTCTCAGGATCCGAAATGCATGTGCAAGAACGTATCTGCGTTCAGACTCGCTAAGCTCTGAGAAGACGAGCGTTGCAGTCACGGCATCAAACGAGTGAGGCGGAAACTCGTCAAGCTGAACCGCGGCTTTGTTTTGAAGTTCAATCCGCCTAGCCACTTCTGGACCCGCGGTGTCCTCTTCTGTTAGGAGTTCCAACTTCCTTCTTGCAATGCTTAACATTCCTGGCGAGTGGTCGATTCCCACTACGTGAACTCCTCTTCTGGCCATGAGGATCGCCTGGGTCGCCGTTCCCACACCTATGTCTAGGACGTTCCCGGCACTGTCCGCGACGGCCTCAGTTATCTCATCTCTTATGCGTGTGAGTCTATTCCAGCTTAGCCAGCGAATTCCCCGGTCGTAACGTTCAGGAGCGGTTTCGAGCGCTCGCATGTACACATATGACATCTTACCTATCCAGCTGCATTAGTCAGAACTGATTGATCTCTCAAGGATAACGCATCTGCATATTATTCGCACGCAGTTTCCTATAATCTAGCTGGTCAATCTTTGAAGACTACTTCGTCATCATGGTGCCATGGCGGGCTCACCATACATATGAACACCAAGTCGTCACTGCCTGTGTTGCGAATGAACTGTTTGCTGCTGGGCGGAATGTAGACGGTATCGCCAGCGCTGACATTCTCACTCTCGCCCTCGATTGTCATGATCCCTCTGCCCTGTAGGATGTAGTAGACCTCAGACGACTCTTTGAGCATATGTGGTAGTGTCGTCTGTCCGGGTCTCACAATGGCATGAGCGATACTGTAGTCCATCTTGAGCGTCGTGTCCTTTCTGGGATTCAATATCTCGCGCAGACGCGTCTCGTCACCTGCAATTATCTCCTCACATTCATTCAATCGCCGTAATATCACTGCACTCACCGCATCTGTGATCCTTTCTTTGTGACCGCTGTCACTATTCATGCAGTTCTAGTTCATGAATTCTTCGAGTTCGCTCCAGTTGGACTCGTATAGTGGAGGTGGAAGATTGCTCTCATCCATCTCTAGATGTTCGATCTTTGCAATCTCTCGTTGAAGGGTGTATGATCTTGCTCCACCCCATCTCAAGTAGTCGTTGAGGTCTCGTGAGACCCTCCCCTGATAGGTCTTGCATGCTCCCTCACAGAATACCTTGCTACCATGTATTCCAATGGGGCCACCGCACCATCGGCAAGACGCTCTCTGACCATGGGCATATATTGCTCCATCAATGATCTGTGCGAAAAATACGGTACCATCAAACTCGCAGACGATCCATTCCTCCCCGTCATGTATGGTCTTCGTCCAGAGCCGACCTGTTGGGTCCCCGTGGTCTATGATGTCGTCGGGGATCGAGGGCTTCCCCTCTTCAAAGTCTACGAGTCTAGTCTGATACGATTGTGTCTTTCGCATACAATGAAGTGGTGCTGATTATTGATAAACACCCCATATCGACCGAACTCTTCTCATCTTGAGTTTGGTTCTATGGAGCGATCTTCAAGCCAATGCCTATTGCACAGACTTATCTGCACTTGATTCAATAGACAGTTAGTGATTTTTTTATGAGCGAAAAAGTGAAAAAGTTCGTTAGTGTAATTGGCGGTAAGCTTGATGTCACATGTGATGAATGCGGCGGCAAGATGCGCCCTGGCGGCCATTATCAGCTTGATGTCGGCGGCAAGTCCTTTCAGTTCTGTTCCGAGAAGTGCATGGACGCCTACGAAGCCAAGATGGCATAGGCTTGGTCAGCAGATCTTCTAACTGTGTGGTGCGTTTAACCAGCGGCACCCCCCTTCTTATTTTCTAAACATATTCTGACAGATTAGAAGTTCCCAGAGTCCCGAAACCCATAGACTGAGCCCCGCAAGACACATTAGTCCTTCTGCCGACTGTCGACCTATGCGAAAGAGCGTCATCATCTCATCATTGCTTATCATCATAGGAATTGTGTTGATTGGATTTGGAAACCTGCCCGACACTCCTTCACCTCAGCTTGCGTTTCCCATTCAAGAACCTGATTCTATCGAGCGACTGGCTGCATACCATACTCCTGACTGGGGCGAGCCCGGAGTCTATCATAATGGAATTGATCTCGTCATCTCTGAAAATGTGACCGTGGTCTCTCCGTGTGCCGGCACGGTCTCGAACCTTGACGAGCACGTGAATCCCTATGCCGGAAATATCCTGTTCAGCATTATGATCACCATAGACCATGTCTGGGCGGTCAAACTCGTCTTGGAACCGGGATTCAAGGACTCTGCAAACAACTCCGCGCAGACGGAGGCCATCGTGGTCAGCGCTGGCGATACCGTTGCGACTGGTGACAAGGTTGCAACCCTTCTCTACAGTGAGAACTATGCTCATCTACATTACATGCTTCTCTACCGAGGGACGGACGTCTCCGCTTACGATTTCTCATCGCCTGCTGCCAAGTCCACTTTCGAGGAGATTGCGACTCGAAGCAATAGCACGATCCAGTACGATTATGATATGCCGACACTCACCAGCACTCTGATGTGGAAGGTCTCGACGGGCGTAGGTGGGTCTCTTATCGCTGTGGGAATTATCATCCTCCTTGTGCGCCGACGAAATTAGAACACTTTTCAGGGCCCGCTCCTTAACAAGTTGGCACCAACAAGGGGTGCCTCAGGTCAGGCGGATGTGATTCCAAAGTGGGTCTCCGTAGAACGTTCCTTCTGGGAGTGATGAAGCATTTCGCCATTCCCCGAATCAAGAAGATGGTCGAACGAGATCACTCCACCTCTAGAATACCCGGAGCGATCCTCCCCACAGAGACCTCCCCAACGCGCTTTGTCATCCCTCTCGAGATGATGAAGCTCATATCCACACGAGACGACCTCTCGATGAATCTGGCGATCCCGGTCAGGCGGATGATGTCCATTCTCAAGAATGAAGAATACTCCGTGGAGTCAATTTCAAAGAACCCGACTCCTGTCCGGACCGAGACGACCGAGTCGTTTGTTGAGGAGATGGAGGATTTCGCAAAGGGGCTTGGCATAGGCTCGGTCGGCTACACACGGCTCTCAGAGAATCTCATCTTTCAGAATATGGGCGTGCTGTACAAGAACGCCATTGTCCTGACCATGGAGATGGACAGTGACAAGATCGAGCTCGCTCCGAGTCCCGAGACCGGGGACATGATCATGCGGACCTACGATGAACTTGGTATCGCCACCAACAAGCTGGCGGACTTTCTCCGTTCGCATGGCTACGGCGCACAGGCCAGTCATCCCATTGGCGGCCTCGTTCTCTATCCGCCTCTTGCACAGTCTGCGGGTCTTGGCTGGCTTGGTCTTCATGGGCTCCTAATCACTCCTGAGTTTGGGCCACGAGTGCGTTTCTCCGCCATCTTCACAAGCATCGAGAACCTGCCATTCTCTGAGAGAAGCGAACATGAATGGATCGAACAATACTGCAAAAAGTGCGGTCGCTGTATGCGGGAGTGCCCCACTCAGGCCATCTTCGAGGAGCCGCTAGTTGAAGGTCATCGCATAACTCACATCGATCGGGAGAAGTGCTTCCCATACTTCACTCAGTACTACGGCTGTACAATCTGTGTGAAGGTATGCCCATTCAGTCGCCGTTCATATGACGAGCTTCGTAAGAGAGTGAAGGAATGATAGATCCCATTCCTGATACGAGTCTCTTCAGGTGTGCGAGGTTCTTCATGAGGTCACTGCTTCGCCAAGTTCTTTCTCCATGCGCGTTCTATTTTTCTCTCTCTGTTGAAGAGACCCATCTCGCCTCTCTTGTACGTGGCCTGCCCGCTTACGATCACGTATGCTTCAAAGAGAAAGAACAGAGATGCGCCCACAATGCCTGTGAAGTCCATTGCAAGAATCATCCCGACTATCCCATATATGAGGGAGGTAATGACGGTCCAAATCCCGCCGAGAAAGTAGAACCACTTACGCTTGGGAGGCGGAGTACTGAGGAATGTCACATAGTCAACCTTCAGAGTTGGTTCGTAATAATCGTCTCTGCAGACGCCGACCACCTTGATACCCGTGTATTTTGAACCAATCAGTCTTCCAATCGGATAGAAGAAGGCGACTCCTATAAACACGCAGATGAACCGAAGTATGAAGATCCACCAGCTGTCAAGTGACCAGGTAAGTATGGAAAACCAGTCGAGCGGGCGGCTGAGCAAGTACATGTAGGGAATGACTGACAGAACTATGCCCATGAGAAACATGACCGCGAGTGTTGGAGCAAGGGGGAGCGTTCGCCCGCGTTTGGCCTCAAAGAGGATGTCGCGAATCTCTGCAGCCTTGCGTATCTCGTCAGGATCTGGATGGGGGTCTCGCTTGATCTCACGGACTATTCTCCAGAATCTCTTTCTCGTTTCTGGAGGAATGTCCTTTGGGCTCGAACTTACCTCGGCAAGAATCTCTTCCAGTTGGTCCAGCCGCTCTGACATTCGATATCCCATTGAACTGAGCTAGCAAGCTGACATTAAGGTTTTCGGAAGATAGTTCATCTAGCTTCGGTCATAGTCCTGCACTCGAATGTGAAGAATGACTAGTTTCAGACTAAACTCCCTATTGTAGGCGTTGTGCGTATCCGGTCAGTCGCATGATCTCCGCCCGAGCGTCCTTTGTTTCATGACGCGATGCTAACTCGCGCTTGAGCCGCTCGTATTCGCTCTCACAGGTGGACTTCAGTTGGAACTTGGTCCACTTCAAACGAATTCCATCCGGGCTGATGTCGTCGATAACGTGCTGTGGGACAAGCAAGTCAATGTTCGGCTGTAGGCCAAGACGCTCAAGGGTCTCTTCGACAAAGCCTCCTCCAATCACCAGCAACGGTTGGTCAGCGGCATCAAACCACACATCAATGACGTTCCCGATCTTTATGTCATCTGCATCTATGATTGGCAGTTTCGAAACTGTGGATAGCTTCATGTGCCCCTCCTTAATAGTATCCCTGTCTATTGTAGACTTGAGCGATTCTTTTGGCACACCGAGATAGATGTCGTCTTCCATTCTGTCAATGCAGTCAACTTGGAACACTGGATCATCATCAGGTCTGAGCCCAATTGACTCGAGGAATTCCTCCTTACGGCTACCTCCGAGCACCACTGACTTTAGAACTATTTTATTATCGGTGAAGTCAAAGATGAAATCTATGATCTTGCCAATCTTCTCTCCCTTGGAGTCGTACACAATCTTGTTCTGCATGTCACTAAACTTCATATTACAACACTGGAACATAACAATCACTTCATTATAGTTAATATCGATTGGATATAATCCTTATGGAATCTCGTATTTTCCAATGTGGGATCTCGCTCCGTACCACCGTGAAATCTTAGTTTCGAACACATAGTGCAACCCACGATTTCCTCTGCGGGTTTCTGAGATGCACCGTGTGGACAAAATGGCGCATGAGGCTCATTAGCAGGTAGTCCTTCCGGCTTGAAAGTGGGCAAGGCCCACAGAACCGACGGCAAATCGCCATGTTCTCTTCGTTGTCTTCTGGAATTGCCATGGCGTCCCATCGTCCATGCGAACAGATCAGTCACAGTATGTAATTTCGGTCGTAGGTTTTCTACGAGGCGTTCCTAGTCGGAAAATGGATTACTCAATTCCACACAAGTAATGACGCCAGTGCAGTGACCCATTGGACTCTTGGAAGTAATGACTCGTCTTATCTTGAAATTGGAGTTGTGAACAAGTGTGCAAGAATTGGACATTTCTGGACATTTCGTGATATGGGATTAGATACGTCTGATCCCTTGATGATACTGAGGCTCGACGCAGAGAACAAGATAGGCCTTCAACAACCGAGCCCAGTGCCGTTGCTGGGCGGACTCAGGACTGCATATCCAACTTCGTCCAACTTACAATTAACCGTCGGAGATACAGACTTAACTTTAAAAGCATGCAGACCTAAGTGAGTGATGCCTCAACAGAATCTGACTTTGCTCACCAGGGGAATGGTTATGCACATATCTAGTATTCGGCTTGTCAACTTCAAGAACTTCGTAGATGTATCCGTAGATTTTGGAGAGTTTAATGTGATAATCGGGGCAAACGCTTCAGGCAAATCAAACCTTGTAACTGTCATCAAGTTCTTAAAAGATGCCGCAACTCATGGAATCGATAATGCAATTTCAATTCAGGGTGGCTTTTCTTACATCCGCACTATAGGACATGATGCTCACAGTGATGTCGTTATTGGGGTTACCCTTCGAGATGGCGGAACCATTGGTTTTTTGGATCCAGATTTTGATGTTCGAGTTGATACGATTTCGTACCAACTTCTGCTGGGTACTGGTGGTGATGAGCAGGATTATAGTGTTAGTGAAAGAGCTGAGGTCCGATGTGTCATCCTTGAGCATAGATCTGTCGACAACGAGGATGCACCAGCCAAGGAACTGGCAGAGGGTACTGTTGTTGTAAAGAATGATCATGGACATATCGAATACGAGGTTCCTGAGGAGTTCAAGACAAGAATCGACGGCAGAGAACTGATTAACCCCATTTTCCAAGAAGCGATATTTGAGGACCTGGGGCGTCGGAAGTTTTCCATTCTTGAAGCGACGGTCTTCATCTCACCGCTACTGATTCCATTCATCGAGTTTTTGAGAAATACGGCCACTTTCGATATTGATTCTCACACATGTAAGCGCACGGCCTCCGCGACGGGTATGGCTGAACTTGAGGCAGATGGTAGCAATCTTGCAATCAGACTAAAGCAAATTATGAGCGATTCGCGGCAGAAAAGTCGCCTCATATCCATCATTCGGGATGTCCTCCCTTTCATTCGCAACATTTCTGTTGAGAATCTTCCGGACGGTACGCTCCTCACAATGATGGAGGAGAGCTACTTTGATGGGCAAACATTGCCCTCTTTCTTGTTGTCGGACGGAACCATAACTATCACTGCTCTAATTGTTGCCTTATTCTTCGAGAGAAAAGATGTATTATTCTTTGAGGAACCTGAACGTAATATTCATCCTGCTCTAATGAAAAATGTCGTTCGCCTCATGCAAGACGTGGCGGACAGGACGCATCGTCAAATCATAGTGACCACGCATAATCCCGAGTTTGTCCGATATACACCTCTTGAGAATTTGCTGCTTGTTCATAGGGATGAAAAGGGCTACTCAGTAGTAGAACGTCCAAGTGACAGCGAGGATGTTCATACATTTCTTGAGGAAGACCTAGGGATTGAAGATTTGTATGTTCAGGGGCTTCTAGAGTGATTCGCATCAAACGTTTGCTGATATTTGTGGAGGGCCCTGATGATCAGAGGTTTTTCGAACGTATATTGAAAC
>JAGSHP010000424.1 GCA_029855925.1 Candidatus Thorarchaeota archaeon
TCGCAAACTCCTCTAGCTACTATGTCGATGGTCCAGTTCTTGCAAGGATGCGTATCATATACAAGACCATACGAAATGCCTTCTTGCTGTTTAGTAGGAAGTAGATATAAGCCAGATTCGACACATCTGAGAGTGAATGGTTCCACCATCATGAGGTGGTTCTTGCTGCTCACTCTCAGACGTAACCACAATGAAACGAGTGGATGAGAAATGAGTTCTAGAGTATCCGAAGAACAGATTCGCGCTGAGGTCGAGCGTATTGCGCAAGCACTGGGAAAGAAGCCTCCCCAACAGATCGAAGTCGAGTATGAGGCGCCTTCGACCAGACCTCGTCTTGAGGAGAACGGTGAGCGGCTGATACTGAATGGTGGTTGGGGACTGAAGGACGTACGCGACCAGATTGTATGGACTCTCCTAGAACCCGATCTCAAGAACCACGAGAATCCCTTTGTTCGCAATCCACATCGATATGATATGGTTCTTGTCGTCTTGGTGGTTGTAGGCTTTGCCGCTATTCTTACTTTCTTCCCATTAATTCCACTTGCAATACGTATTCTCTCCGTTGTAGTCCTTCTAATATCCTATTTGTTCACAGTACGTCGTCTAGGTCCGTACAAGCAAGAATACGCCAAGATCGTTGGTGAGGCGATGATGAAGACGGGAAATTGGCCCGAGACACGAGCCAAAGAGTTCATCAGGAAGGGAGATCGAATGGGTCTTGAACTCTCCATTTTCCTTGCCATACTGCTTGGTGTCACGGGCGTTGCACTGGCGGTTCTATTTGATATCCTTGACATTCCATCTCTATTCTAGTCCGTTTGCCAGTTCCAACACTTGATATGGAACTCATTTGCGGTATGTGGTCATCAGTTGGTCTGACCTTCCGGACGCTGTCGAGCATCCTCCCATTGTAGCACCCGCTCACCATTTCGGCTTTTGCTCCATGCTTGATGTCATCGCACTTCACAGGCTGATGATTCCGTCCTGTTCTCCATCGAAGGTGTTCAGCGCTTACTAGCTCCCCTACGGTCCGTCGTGAGTTTTATATTGGTCAAATGACTAAATATTCTATTCTATCTTCGCGTTTGGGATATAGGAATTGAGGATTATGCCTTCAAAGAAGAAAGGAACGGGTCGCTCGCGCACGATGTTGGCCCTTGTAATGATTCTTATAGGAACGAATGTTGGCACGCTGTACTATTTTCTTGTCTATAAACCGACGGTACCTGCAGAAGACGTTCCTCTTGAGATTGCGGACTTGACAGGGAATCCGGAAGACTACATCGGCAAGATGCTCACAGTGAGCGGTTACTATGTGATTGCCGCTGAGAGCTATTCAATGCTTGTGGAGAATCCGTTGTCATTTCTTAACAACTCGCTCGATCCCACGAACTATGTGCTCATCACAGGAAACGTATCCTCATCACTTGAGGCCCATGTTGGGCTCAGATGCAGCATCAAGGGGACGGTTGAGTTGGCCGATGAAGATGATGGCACCCTGGGCGTGAGATATGTCGCGCATGAGGCATTGGGCACAGAACCCGTCGTTTCTGGCTCGTTCAATGACAAGGCTGTCGGACCAGAGGCCGTTGCCGCGCAGCCACACATATACGACAAAGTCCCCCAGAAATACGCCGTTCTGTATAGCGGTGGCATCAAACCGGAGAAGGCATACTCGAGATACTGGAACGACATGGTATGGATGTACTACATCCTCCTAATCTACGGGTACTCGCCTGACCACATCTACGTCATATACAAGGATGGAACACCCGAGCACAGCACTATGCCCGTGGACTATCCTGCGACTCACGCATCACTTGACACAGTGTTTGGCATTCTCAACGAAACAATGACTATCCGTGACTCGCTCTTCTTCTACACAACAAATCATGGCGGAAGCGGCGGGATCTCCACCTGGGGTCCAATGGACTCATCAGGTGCTCTGACTCACAGTCAGGTCTCCAATTGGCTTAACTCAGTCAGTTGTGACCACATGATCATTGTCATGGAACAGTGTGTATCTGGGAAGTTCATTCAGTATCTCAGCGCAGTACACAGAGTGATCCTCACCGCCGCCTCCATAGAAAGTTCATATGGATGCGACACTGAGGGCAATTGGGACGAGTTTGTCTATCACTTCATGAGTGCGATGTTGGGCTGGCAGCTGAATTCCCCATCTACCACTGTGGACGCAGACTATAACAATAACGGTTTCGTCGACATGCGAGAGGCATTCGCATACGCAGCTATTCATGACAGCCAGCCCGAAACCCCTCTGTTCGATGACGACGGGGATGGAGTAGGCCTGAGCGCTGCCGGGCTCATTTTTTCCAGTCCCGGATACGGGGCGACCATAACTCTGTAATGCGACTGGGTTTCCTAGACTAGCAGGATGGATGTGGAATCATTACGGTCGATGTTGATGGTCGAAATATGACGAGTTCGTCTGTCGGCCTCGCATCGACTCACTGTTTCTGTGTGCGCTGATCATCGTAGCTTGCGCCCTCAGTGCACCGTTACTCACCAGCATTGTGAGGCAACAAAAAGATTCCAGCGGCTCGGAAAGATTCTTCTTGCCGTTGGTTGTAAGTTGGACGATTTTAGACATGGAGTTTCGTCCGCCCACCTAACGGCAGTGGGCACATTTGGTTAAGGCTCGTGGTATTCCCTACGTTGGGCCTCAGTATCAGCATGGGGTTCGGAGTATTTGAGTCCATGTCGCGAAATGTCCACAAACACCCAACTCTTGCGCAGCCATTCGCAACACTCCATGATACTCTACTCCTCAGCGTCTGCAGTAGATGACCAATCAGGCAGAGAAGATGTTGCTCTCTGGAAGTGTCAGCGCTGTCTTGCTCTTTCGTAATTGCTTCCTAGAAGGCATTGCATGTTGCATCTTACAACGTTACCTCTCTTCTGGCACCGATTTCCATTCCCACGGTTCAATCTTCTCTGCCTTGCTTCTTGCTTTGATGAGTGCCTCGCGGGCCTTTGAGGCGATCTCCTGGTCCTCATCCTCACTTGCTTGTTGTAGAATAAGTCGTCCCTCGGACGTGTTGAGAATGAGTAGCGCGTCAATCACTCTCAACTTGACATGTCTGTCAAGTCGGTCCCAATCAATAAAGAAATCGAGTGCGTCTTCGCCTATGCCATACCGACACAATGCAATCGCGGTTTCAACCTGGACCTCTTCCGACTTATCATAGAGCCCTCCTTCGAGCTCGTCACAAACACTTGGGTCTCCAAGCTCACCAAGAAGTCTTGCAGCCAATGCTCTGAGTTCTGGATCTTCTGTTAATTCTAGGACACCCAAGAGAGCCTGTCCGTTTCTGTTGTCGTACATCTCTCTGACATCACCGTTCGTGAGGGCTACAGGGGGCCTTCGCGCCGCCCTCTTTTGGTGCGTTTTACAAACAGTTTCTATCCTCTTGCCTGTCATGCGATATGTCTTGACTATCAATACTACATTAGCAATGATGATGATCTCTGGGATTGCGAGGAGAAGGCCGAAGCTCGGAACCAAGAACACAGTGGCGAGCACAAGCGAAATGATTAGGTAACCAACAATGATCAGGTTCGTTTCTTTCATATGGTTCGTGGTGGGGAGTGGAATGTCCAAGTCATAACTGTACTTGTAGAGTTTCAGGTTGAGCACAGTGCCCATGTCGAGGAGGAGCCCAGCTAGCGAGTGTAAGAAGAGGAAGACCGTTAGGGGCCAGCCGAACGGCTGACCGAACTCTGGCATGGCACATGGAATGAAGGTCGCAATGGGCAACAAAAAATGGAGCATTATCACCGATGCGAATGAAACGATATCCCAGTCTGGACGATATGACAATAAGCCTTGTTCGGACATATTTGTATACTCCGTACTCCAGCGCTTGGGAAGAAGAGTCGGTGAGGTAGAATTGAGGCTGGAATCCACCGACTGTTCTGCTCACCGATTCACCTAAACTACGCGCCAGCATTCATCACATGAATAGACTAAGTCTAATTATTCACAATTCCCACGTAACGGGCTTATTAAGATTTGCAGTGAATGCCCGATTGAACGGCCCACGGAGGGACTAAGAGGCCAGAGTCAGGATATCGAAGAGCAAATCAATTGACAATGATGTATTAGCCGAGAGGAATTGTTGAGCGATGCGAGTACATGAGGGGGAAGCTAAATGAAGTTTTATAGAAACAGATTTTGGAATGATACGCGCGTGGCTCACAACAAGGCGTTTCGGGTCAAAGGGATTCGTGGAGCAAAGAAGGGAGCTGCCGCTGGAAGTAATCTTCGCAAGTAAAGCATTTGAATTTCTGGAGTGTGTTGGAAGGCGCCTTTTGAGGACCATTTTGACCGACTCTGTGTGAAAAGTCGAAGAAGTAATACAAGGATATGTGACGAGAC
>JAGSHP010000288.1 GCA_029855925.1 Candidatus Thorarchaeota archaeon
ACATAAGCCTAGTCTGTACTAAGATAGTACTATGAGAAAGAAAAAACAAAGATGCGGCTGACAGGGAGTAGCCTCAGTGGAGTCTCGTCCCTGTCACGCAGGACCGGGCGGAAGAACCGACCGGGTGATATTGACTTAACCCTCCGAGATTGCGCCCTCTGGACAGGAGTCAACGCAGGCGTAACACTCGGTGCACTCATCTGCACGATCAACCTGATAGATTGCATTCTCCTGGATATCGTACAGAGGGGGATCGACTGGACACACGTCTGCACATGTGCCGCAGGCAGTACAGAGAGACTCATCAACTTTCCAGATCATTTTTGTCACTCTACCTCCGGACTCGTTGTCCGGCGACGCTGACGGCTACACCTTTCGCATTTAAATCGTTCTCAATGTCATTTTTGGCGAGGCATGGGCATTTTGGCAACGATACAAAACTTTCAAAAGTAGGGTAGTCCGCGACAGAAGAAACGACCAAACGGATTATGAGCCGCAAGAGCCAAGTGGTGACCACTTTGACTGAGAGATTTGGAGACCAAGAAGAGCAAGAGAAGTTTGCACGGCGACTTGGTCTCATAGGTGCCACGAACATAGGTCTTGGGGCAATGCTCGGGGGAGGAATCTATGTAATCAGCGGTGCGGCTGCTGGAATGATCGGACCCTCTCTCATTTTGGCGTATCTCATCACTGGTCTGTTGACAGTGTTCACTGCTATCAACTATGCTGAACTGGCATGCTCGATCCCGAAGCAGGGCGGGGGATACACCTTTGCACATGACACATTTGGTGGTTTCCCAGCATTTCTCACGGGGTGGTTTCTCTTCATTGGCAATCTGGTAGCCTGTGGACTCTACTCCCTTGCTGTTGCACATACTCTGGCGGTATTCATTCCTGGCGCCACTGAGGCCACTGTCGGACAGATCGCGGTCATCATCATTGCTATCACATTCATCACTAACATCATCAGCATCAGGGGGGTGTCGGGCGTCCTTGGCATACTGAACATATTCCAGTCGATAGTTCTATTTTCTTTCATCCTCTTCGGTCTCTTTTTTGTCAGCCCCACTAATCTCGACCCGTTCTTCAAACCGGGAATAGGACTCTTCGAGTTCATGGGTGCCGTTTCGTTCATTTACATCAGTTTCGTAGGGTTCGAACTGATCACCACAGCGAGTGAGGAGATAAAGGAGCCTGCTAGAAACATCCCTCGCGCAATCTTGTTGACTCTTATCATTGCCACAATCATCTACATGGCTGCCGCTCTCATCATCGTAGGAGTGGTACATTATACGACTGTAGCAGACACATTCACACCGATCGCAGACGTATACGGCGTGATGTTTGGACCAGGCGCATTCTATTTCGCGCTGGCGGGGATGGCGGCGTCCAATTATGCTGCACTGAATGCGACGTTCTTGGCTACAGCCAGGGTCGTCTACTCGATGAGCAGAGACCGCTACTTTCCGACAGTTCTTGAGGGTGTGAACAAGCGGCTCAAGACGCCTATCCCTGCGCTCATTCTGACGTTCTTCATTGTCAGCGCGTTCGCAATTAGCGGAAACGTGAACTTTGTTGCGTCACTCTCGGACTTTGGATATCTGGTCGGACTCTCAATCGTGAACGCATCGGTCATCATGCTTCGAGAGAAGGGGCTGAGCGTCCCGGGGACGTTCAAGGCCAGATTCTATCCGGCCATTCCAGTTCTTGGTGTGATAACCTGTCTTCTCTTGGTCCCAACGCTTCATGTAGAAACCCTCTATCTCGGAGGGGTACTCTCGTTCGTCGGATTTATAATATATTTGATTTATAGCAGACCAAAGATGAAGAGATACCAGCGCGAACTGAAAGAGAGAGCCTTGCAAGAAGGTGTGACTTGGCCCGTCAAACCGCAATGAATGATTCAAAGTCGGCTATGCCTTGATGATGAGCAAGGACTTCCTGCACAAACGTATTGTAGGAGGAGAGAGTAGGAACATCAATGATCATCACAATGTCATATTGTCCGTCGTACACTTTGTAGGTCTCTTTGACCAGAGTGTGCTGTGACAGTGAAGAGATAACGGAATTGGCCTTGCCGGGCAATGACTTGATTCCCACAAACACCAAAGTCATTTTCATCTCCGTACTCCGTTGCTTGATGTTCCCTTTAAGTCTGCGCTGTTTGAGATGGAAACTATATTTGACCAATATGTTTCATACATAATAGATTGAATTTATTATCCGCGTGATTACGAACATTTTCATTTTTGTAATAAAGTTCTTTGGGCAATTGAGATATGATGGGAGGATCGGACACTATGCATGGTCATCATGCACAGAGGTACCTATGACGAGTCCAGCCAGTCACGGAGTTCTTGCGCAGCACGATGCGTCATTCCATCGACCGCAGCAAGATCCTCAACTGTGGCTCTCCTGACCTCATCCACACTGCCGAAGGTACGAAGTAGCGCGGCTCTGCGTTTTGGACCAATACCGGGGGCGTCCTCCAGAACAGAACCTGTGACGTGACGCTCTCGCAGCTTGTGATGGTACCTCTGGGCGAACCTGTGTGCCTCGTCCCTGATGTGCTGAATCAGCCGAAGGGCGTGCGAGTCTGTGCCTAGATAGATTCCCTCCAGATGGTCTCGTGTGAAGAGTATCTCTTCTCGCTTGGCTATTGATACCATGGGGACATAGTCGAGTCCCAATCGCTTCAGCGCTTCAAATGCAGAGTTGAGCTGGCCCTTCCCACCATCGATGACGATAAGATCGGGGAGGGGGTCGCCTCGTTGAAGGACTCCATGATAACGACGATAGACGACCTCATTCATCATGGCATAATCATCAGGGGTCTCCTTCGAACGAATTCGGAACATGCGATAACTCTTGTTATCGGGGACACCGTTCCGAAAGACCACACAAGAGCCTGTTGAGTCGATGCCCTGAATATTGGCAATGTCAAACCCCTCGATGTGAAATGGCGCACGTTTCAGACCCAAGACCTCACGGAGTTCCTTGACACCATCATCAATGACCTCGTCCTCTCGCTCCCCGAGTATGAGTATCTTGCGTAGCGCTCGAATGGCATTCTTGTTCGCCATCTTGACCAGACCACGAAGACGACCATCTCGCGGGACGTGGATCCGAACGACATGCTCCTCGTTCTCCGAGAGCCAGTTCGCCAGGACTCTCTGATTGGGGATTCGAATGGGGAGGATGATCTCCGCAGGCAACTTTGGGAGTGTGAAGTAGTACTGCTCGAAGAAGGATGCGAGGACTTGAACGTCCGTGGTCTCCAAGTCGACATCGAAATAGAACTGGTCGGAGCCAATCAGGGTGCCTCCACGGATTGTGAGGACCTCAACCAGCGCGGATGACTCTGTTCGCGCAATACCGATGATGTCTCGGTCTACACCTTCGGTGTCAAAGACCCGTTGCTTTCGCATGAGAATCTGTATATCGTCAATCCTGTCACGGATTGCCGCAGCCTTCTCAAAGTCGAGCGCCTCTGAGGCCCGCTGCATCTCCTCTTGCATCATTGCAGACAGCCCTGCCTCATCACCATTGAGAAAGAGGACGATCTGAGCAATCAGGGATCTATAGTCATCCAGACTAATGCGGTCCTTGCACGGTGCCGAGCAACGCCCAACATGATAGTCCATACACTCTCGCTTCGCCGACGACGGGTCTCGACAGGTCGCAACTGGAATGAACCTGCGAACAGCATCAAGAAGTCGTTCGAGACGGCGAGTAGAACCGTAGGGGCCAAAGTAGGTGGCGCCATCCCTTTCAAAGTCACGAGTGACCACGACTGTGGGGATGGGGTCCTTCTCATTTATCCGAATCCAAGCATGCCGTCGGTCGTCCTTCAGTGCCAAGTTGTACTTCGGCTGATATTTCCGAATCAGTGTCGCCTCGACTATCAGTGCCTCTCGCTCAGTCGATGTAATGATGGTCTCAAGATCTTGTGCATGTTGCATCAGGTCCCAGGTCTTTCTGTCGAGACCTCGCTTCCGAAGATACGAACTCACCCGCTTTCTCAATGCCTTTGCCTTTCCCACGTAGAGCACCTTTCCAGACTCATCCTTCCACATGTAGACTCCTGGAAGATTGGGAAGGTCCTTCACAAGGCGAGTGAGTTCTGTCATTTCAGTCATAGATAGACCTCTAACGAAATCAAGTCTTTCCCTTGAGCACCTTTTTCAGAAATCGTCCAGTGTAGGACTCGCGACTACGTGCCACCTCCTCAGGTGTCCCACATGCAATGACCTGACCACCGGCCTCACCGCCCTCGGGACCAAGATCGATGATGTAGTCAGCAGTCTTTATCACCTCGAGATTGTGCTCGATCACGATGATCGTGTTCCCTGCGTCGACCAGCCGATTTAGCACCTTCAAGAGAACATGAACATCGGACGCAGAGAGACCAGTAGTCGGTTCATCGAGGATATAGAGC
>JAGSHP010000090.1 GCA_029855925.1 Candidatus Thorarchaeota archaeon
TGTCACGTCAGTCGAACTCAACTCCTGACATAGGTTGTAGGTGATTGCACATCCACCGTAGTAGTGCTCATCGTCCTCCACTCGTATGCCCATCTGCTTTAGTCGGTCCTCTATCTTCTGAACACGGCCCTTCGGGTCATGCAAGTATCGTCGTCCTATCACGACTGTTCGAGTCTCCTCCAGTGGTGCGATCAGAGTGGACCAGGTCAACACCACCACAACTCTGGCTGTCCTGTTGTTCTTCAAATAGTCTATGACAAACTGAGAGACACGCATTGATTGGGCCGGGTTCTCTTCGACCATCCTCCCCACTATGACTGTGGGTATCTTCTTGGACTTCGCGGATCGCAAGACCTGTTCTATTGCACTGTCGTCAGAATCTTCAATGGGGACGTAGACAATGGCATTGGGGCTCCCTTCGAGAACCTCATTGATCGTGTCAAGACGTTCTCCCATCCTCTTGGACACTAGCGCATCTATGTATTTTGTATAGCGGTCTAGGGTGTCCGTCAAATGAGCGATGACCGTTCTTGCTCTTTGGATCCCCTCGGATAGGTCCTCCATTGATTGCTTACTCTCCGGATGTCGACGTGTTTTGGGCAGTGACTCTTTGCTAATTACCTTTGTTGGTCGGTTCGTTCATTCTGCCGCAACCATGTCGAATACCCGTTTTGCCTTCTCACTGAGTTCCTTGAGCCTGTACCAGACCGACTCGCGTCCACGACGCTGTGATAACAAGTCGAACAAGATCTGGTAATCAAAGTCCACAATATCCTTGAGGAGGACCATCGCCTCCCCACCATCAAAATGAGACGAGTTGACTCGACCATCTCGAAAGCGTACCGCCAGGGGACGAAGCGACTTCTCGGCCTTGTCCAGCGCAACGACTGCCTTTCTATAATTGTTCGTGGAATCGCTCATTCCGTACCCGCCGATCAGTGGCGTCATTCCTGTACCAATAGATCCTCGACCTATCTCATCCAACAGGTCCATGGTCTCTTGGAAGTATAGATATGCGTCCGACAAACACTTCTTGATGGCTCTGAGAACTCGCGGCCTATCTGTCATCTGATTACACCATGCCTCAAAAAAGATCGTAACGGACGGTTGGACCAACCGCCCGATGTATTGTTGTTTCTCTACAGTTCGCCTTCGAACTCACCAGCAAAGTGGCAAGCGACGAAGTGACCATTGCCCATGTCGCGTTCCTCTGGGATCTCCTTCGCACAGATGTCCTGAGCATATGGACACCGCGGATGGAATCTGCATCCAGACGGTACGTTGATGGGACTCGGTGGTTCACCCTTGAGTGACTCAACACGCCTCTTGACAGTTGGGTCACCAGATGGCACTGCAGAGATGAGTGCTCGAGTGTATGGGTGCTGTGGGTTGAAGGCCACCTCGTGGGCAGGCCCTATCTCCATGATCTTGCCCAAGTACATGATGCCGATTCTGTCAGCAATGTATGTAGCAACTGCAAGGTCGTGAGTGATGAAGAGATAGGTGAGACCCAAGTCCTCACGCAACTTCAGAAGCAGGTTCAGGATCTCTGCACGAATGGACACATCCAACATTGAGACTGGTTCGTCTGCAACCATGAACTCTGGATGTAGAATCAGAGCGCGCGCGATTGAGATGCGCTGTCTCTGACCGCCTGAGAGCTCGTGCGGATACCGATCAATATAGTCCTCTGCCGGAGTCAGTGCGACACTCTCAAGAGCCTCCAGTACGCGTTCTCTTCTCTCACTAGGAGTGAGCGGGATCTTGTGTACCATCAGTGGCTCCTGCACAATGCTATGAATGCTCTGCTTGGGATTTAGTGACTCATAGGGGTCTTGGAAGGTGATCTGCATTCGCTTTCGCAGTTCCTTCATCTCGTTCCTGTCCAGTTCGCCAAGATTGATTCCCGAATAAACGATCTGACCCTCTGTTGGGGGTTCAAGGTATAGGACGCATCGTCCAGTTGTGGTCTTACCACAACCCGACTCGCCTGCAAGGACAAGAATCTCGCCCTTCTTGATGTCAAATGTGACACCATCTACAGCCTTGACGTACAGCTCCTGCTTGTACAGGAGGCTTGACAGGAATCCCGTGTTCACAGGGAACCATTTTCGAAGGTTCTTGACTGCGATCAGAGTCTCACCAGGTGCGACTTCCTTAGCATAGGAAAGATATCTACTCTCTTGAATTGTCATTCTTCATCACTCCAAGTCTACCTTGAGCTGTCCCTTGAGCTTGTGAGCGAAGTGACACGCCACAAATCTACCCGGCTCAATCTCCTCAGCCAGAGGCTCTTCTCTTGCACAGATCTCCTCAGCATATGGACACCGCGGATGGAATCTGCATCCTGTCGGGGGGTCTATAAGATCTGGTGGAGAACCTGGGATTGACGTCAGCTTCTTCTTTTCAGCCTTCACCATGCTTGGGATGGCACCAACAAGACCTGTAGCGTACGGGTGTATTGGGTCCTTGAAGACCGACACAACGTCTGCTAGCTCTGCGATGCGTCCCGCATACATGACCGCTACCTTGTCACACGTCTCGGCAATGACGCTGAGGTCGTGAGTGATCAGGATGAGGCTGAGTCCAAGGTCCTTCTGCAGCTTCTGCATGAGCTTTAGAATCTGGGCCTGGATTGTAACATCAAGAGCTGTGGTTGGTTCGTCTGCAATCACCAAGTCCGGGTTACAGGCAAGTGCCATTGCAATCATGGCTCGCTGACGCATACCACCTGAGAACTCATGTGGATAGTTATGAATGCGTCCGGGATCAAGACCGACCATCTCAAAGAGCTTTGCAACTCGGTCGAGCGCCTCCTCCTCAGTCACGTTCTCGTGCATGAGAATTGCCTCGGCGATCTGCTCGCCGATCTCGAACACGGGATTCAGTGCGTTCATTGCGCCCTGAAACACGATTGCAACATTCTTCCATCGAA